>CAYLJH010000303.1:0-2318 GCA_964383685.1 uncultured Candidatus Bathyarchaeia archaeon
AAGAATCACCATCAAACTTTGTGTTGCAAAATACTCTGAAGTAATTAGAAAAATGAAAGAAACGATAGACCTAAAGGCCCTTGAGAGGAAGGCGTATCTTGCATACCACGACGACGGCCTCCAGGACATGGGCATCGGCGCGTTCATCCTGCACACGGTCAACCACTTCATCACGTTGGACCCCGTGTGGGATGTCTGGCAGTCCATGACCCCGGTCAACCTGTTGCTGGGCATCGTGATGCTGGGTAATGGATATATGCTCCTCCGCAGGTTCAAGGAGAAGTACCCGCTGACCGGAGAGCCAGAGAATGAGTGAGCCGCGAGATGATTTCCCAGAGGTTAAGGCCATTGACAAGCTCATCCATGAGCCTGCCAGGCTGATACTGATGGCGAACCTCTACGTGGTGGAAAGCGCAGATTTCCTGTTCCTCATGAACCAGACGGGGCTTACGTTCGGGAACCTGAGCAGTCACATGAGCAGGCTTAAGGCGGCCGGGTTCATCAGCGTCGAGAAGGAGTTTGTCGAGAAGAAACCGGTTACGCGGTTGAGCCTTACAGATGAGGGCAGGTCTGCTTTTTATGACTACAAGAGAAGGATGAAGCATCTTTTCAGTGACCTGTAACCAATTCATTTCTTATCCCTTGACAGAACGAATAAGCCTGTACATCGGTCACAAACTCATGCAAGGTGAGTTGATGTACCTCATTTTCGATTATCTAAATTATGCTGGCTGGATGGCGCGCATGTTTATGATGCACCTTTGGTGGCATTTGCCATAACACACAACCCCTATTTTCTCTTTTTTTGTTAATTAAGAAAAAAATGGATTTGTATAGAGGGTTATTACCAGAACCAGAGCCAGAAGTTAAAGGTGAAGTAGTAGTTGTACACGTTAATTATTGTCAGGTAGTAGTTGTCGAACATGTTTGTTCAAGAAAACCTGTTACTAGCAAGTCACCTTATTGGTTATGTCTTAATGATGTGAATTGACTGGTTACAGGTCGTTTTTACCTGTTAGCCAATCTTGTGCGCCTTTGCAGCATCCATAACAGGGCAATGACGGGGATAATCATGGCGATGGATACAGGGAATATCACTGGTGTGCCCCTGCTCTCGATGACGTAGCTGATACCCGTAGTTGATATCGATCCAAGGAGGTTCACCAGCACAAAGTTGAAGCTGAACGCCAGGCTACGGTTCTCCCTGCTACTGTTACCGGTGATCATCCCGTTTAGTATGGGCATGAAGGCGGCCTGCAAGCTCCGGTAGAGGCCGTAAACCCCCGCGGCCAGAATCAGGGTATTCATGAAGGGGAATAATGCTAGGAGCACAGCCAGGGCCGCCATGGTGAATATACCCGTCTTGTATATCCCGAACCGGTCTCCTGAATACCCACCCATGATGCTTCCGGCGAGCCCGGTCAGCGGCATGATCCCCGAGATGAAGCTGGTGAGGCTGTAGCTCAGGCCCATCTCGATGGTGAAGTAGGCCGGGACGAAGGTCACGAGTATCATGAACATGGCCTCCACAAGGGAGGAGATGGCGACCACCAGCAGGAAGTTCTGGGTCAGGATGCTCCTGATGCCGGAGAAGACGTTGAAGGACAGCGGGGTTCCCGAGCCCTTCAATGTGCCCCTGGTGTACCTGTGTGTAAGATAGGCCATGAGCACGGTCAGGACGGCGAACACGTAGTATGTGTGCCTCCACGAGCTCCGGCCCATGAATAGGCTGAGGAGCAGGGGGCCCGCCGCGAACCCGAGGTTGGACCCCATGTTGTGTATCCCCATGGCGGTGGTGACCTTTGTGGTGCTGTACTCGCTTGCCATCTTGAGGCTTGGTGGGTGGTACAGGGTGGTGCCGATGGATATCAGGGTGAACCCCATTAGCAGGGAAAGGAAACTGTTGGATGCTGGTACGACGAGTGCGCCGATGACCGTTATTGCGAAGCTGGCGGTCAATGTCCTTGACGGGTACCTGTCGGAGATTACCCCGGTAGGTATGTAGATGACCACGTTGAGGAGCTTGGGGATGCTTGAGAGCAACGTGAGCTGCACCAGGCTTATCCCCAGCTCGTCACGGAAGGGCAGGAGCAGCACGGGGAGCAGGAAGGTGTAGACGTGTATCACGAAATGTGACGAGGCCAGGTAGGCCAGATATGTTTTCCCCTTGTCCTCTGACATGCTTTTCCCCGGTACCGCGATAGGGACGCCCGATGGAATATAAACTGTGGCAGATGCAGGAACGGGCTTTTAGCATCGAACAAGTCGGGTCCGTAGTGTCTTGCATCAAGTAACCTGACATAAGGCGAAAAAAGGTG
>CAYLJH010000304.1:0-2298 GCA_964383685.1 uncultured Candidatus Bathyarchaeia archaeon
GCAACAACATCGGGCTGAACGGCCACGTGCCCATCATATACTGGAAACTGGTCAAAGGTAGCGAGCTCAATATAGTGGCGATACCCAAGGGCGGCGGAAGCACAAACATTGCAGCCCATAGAATGCTCAAACCCGGCCTCGGCATCAAGGGCGTGAAACAGTTCGTCGTAGAGGCACTTGCAAAGGCGGGGAGCCTTGGGTGCCCACCGTACTTCGTCGGCGTTGGAGTCGGCGGCGGCGAGGACCTGTGTATGAAGCTGGCAAAGGATGCGCTCCTGAAGCCCTTCAAGGTTAGGAGCAGCGACCCCAAGGTAGCTGCCATCGAAGAGGAGCTTCTGGGTAAACTCAACGAGCTGAAGATCGGCGCAATGGGCCTAGGCGAGGGACCAAGCGTGCTGGATATTCACTTTGAGTTCGCGGCTCGCCACCCGGCGAGCCTGCCCGTTGGTGTGGTTATCAGTTGCTGGGCGCTTAGGCACGCAAAGGTCACCATATCCGCTGACGGCTCCGTGTCCATCGACACCAGCGCCTAGTTTTTTCACTGGGCGTTTGAACGCCCCCTTACTCTCCGATTTGTTATATATCTGGAATACCTGTACCAACCGATTACAATGGAGAAGACTGGACTCGATTATGCGAATAAACTCCACGCAGAGGACCCCCTTGCTGGGTACAAGGAGCGGTTCTACATCCCGGAGAGGGATACCCTTGACATGGACGGCGTGACCAAGTCAATCAAACCCATCATTTACATGGACGGGAACAGCCTTGGCCTCGCCTCAAAGGATGTCGAGGAGGAGATGTTAGCCGAGTTCGAGAGATGGAAGGATCTCTCAACACGCAGAAGTGGCGTTGATGTGAAGGCAGCGGAGCTACAAGCAAAACTTGTAGGTGCAAAGCCGGAAGAGGTCATAGTCACGGGCAGCGCCTCCGTGAACGTCCACGCGCTGGTCTCAACATTCTACAAACCCGAGGGCAAGAGGACCAAGATCATCGGGGACGAGCTCAACTTCAGCAGCGACATCTACGCCCTCGCATCCCAGCTCCGCCTCAAGGGAAGGGACCCAAAGGAAGACCTCATCATCGTCAAGAGCAGGGACGGCAGGACCATCTCCGAGGACGATATAATCGCGGCCATGAGCGACGAGGTCAGCGTCTGCCACCTCCCCAGCGTCTACTTCGTGAGCGGGCAGCTCCTTGACATCAAGCGACTCACGGAGGCGGCTCACGAGCACGGGATAATAATCGGTTATGATTGCTGCCACAGTGTCGGCGTCATCCCACACGAGTTCCATGAGTGGGGCGTAGACTACGCCCTCTGGTGCAACTACAAGTACATGAACGGCAGCACGGGTTCAATCGCTGGGCTTTTCGTCCACGAGAAGCACTTCGATGTGACGCCCGGTCTCCCAACATGGTGGGGCAACAGCCCAAACAACCGGTTCGAGTCCGAGTCGGAGTGGACCCCCTCTGGGAACGCCGCGTCCTGGCACCTCGGGAGCAATCTTGGCATCGGGTTCGGGGTCTCACCTGTTTACGCGAGCAGCAAAATGATTGTTGAAGCCGGTCTGGACCGGATAAGGGAGAAGAGCCTCAAAGTAACTGACTACCTGATGTACCTTGTAGACGAGTTGCTGAGCGGTGACCCCTATAACTACAGTGTCGGGAACCCACGTGAGGCCGAGAGGCGGGGTGGGCATGTTGCGGTTGAGCACGAGGAGGCGAGCAGGATCAGTATGGCGCTCACGGACCGCGGTATCATACCGGACTTCCGTCCACCGAAGGTGATACGGCTAAGCCCTATCCCCCTGTACACAAGTTACCCCGAGATATGGGAGGTCGTGCAGCACCTCAAAGTCGCCATCGACAACAAGGAGTACCTGAGGTACGAGGCTGACAAGAAGGAAAACTTCTAGTCCCAACTCTTTTTTCAACTTGTTTCGCGGCTTTCAGTTATGATTAATAGGCGCGTTATCAAATGAACCCTAATCATGTCATTTTCATGGACCCTGGCTATTGAGGCTCTAAGCTGGATCGAGTTGGAGCGGCTCACTGAGGACGCCGCCATCAGAAAGACCGTTAAACAATTCAATGTTCATGACCGTGATGTTGTGGATCAGGCGCATTCACTGGTCTACGAGACCATGATGCGTCGGAACGCCATTGATTATATCGTTAACTATGCGATAGAGCCCCAGAGCTTGGGCAACATGAACATAGGGCTCCGGAGCTACCTGCGTTTGTTCACACATCTCGCACAGTACGGGAAGAGTACCCTGTCTGATGCATACGAGTTAT
>CAYLJH010000305.1:0-2285 GCA_964383685.1 uncultured Candidatus Bathyarchaeia archaeon
TGACCCCACGCAGTAGGCCCAGTTGCCCGTGACGTTTGGTGTCCCGTAGCTGTACGCGAGGCGCCCGAGAATGCCCTCCTGTAAGGGTCGCATCGGTCCCTTGGTCACGACGAATGACTCGGGGCCGAACTCTTTCTTGATGGTTTTTAGCTTATCCGCGATGGAATCGAGTGCCTCATCCCAGGAGACCTCCTCCCATGCTGTCTTGCCGTCCTTCACGACCTTCTTGAGGGGCGCCTTGATCCTGTCTGGGGCATAGACAATCTGCCTCGCGGCCCTTCCCTGGGCGCAGAGTACGCCCCTGTTGTGGATGTTTTCCGGGTCGCCCTCGACCTTGATTATCTTGCCGTCCCTCTCATAGACCAGCATGCCGCAGTCGCAGTAGCAGACCTGGCAGGCGTTCTGTATCACTCGCGCGTTTTCCATCAAGCATTCCCCGTTTAAAACCGGATACATAGCATACCAGACTCCGGTATTAAAATGAACAGACAGGTTGACCTGCCCTGTGGTTGCTAACCCTCGTGGACGGTGACCAAGACGTTGACGGGTATGGCTCCCTCGATGCTCTTGGTGAGGTGGCAATAGTCCCTTGCGCGCTCGGCGCAGGTCCTGTTGAGGTCGGCATCCTCCTCGCTGCTCCAGACCTGGATGTGTGCGTCGATCCCCTTGATCCTGTAGCCGAGGGGGTTAACTAACTCAATCTCGGCCTCGGCGCTGATCTTGATGTCCTCTGTCTCCGCTCCAAGGTGGACCCTGAAGTAGAGGAACGTGTTCATGAGGCAGCCGGTGATGCTGGCAAGGAATAACTGGTCAGGGCAAGGGTGTCTCTCGTTTCCACCGTACTCGCTGGGGGTGTCGAAGCTTACCTTGAACCCGTTTGCGGTTACATCGCCGCCTGTCTCCCCGTCCCACTTGGCTTCAGCCGCGTAGCTGAGCCTCTTCTTGAGCCTCATGCCGTGTGTTTACCCTCGGCGCCTCTTAGGGTTTCCCCGTCGATGGACTTAAGGGGGGATGGGGTGGTATGGTCTTCATTATGGACCCCGTTTCCCTCGTTGAGACAGATAATATTGTTGAGCTGGCCAAGAAGCTGATATCCACCCCGTCGATGTCTGGGGAGGAGCACGAGCTGGTGGATTGGCTTGAGAGCTACTTCAAGTACATCGGTCTCTCCGATGTGGAGAGGCTTCCCGTGGATGAGGCTGGCGATACCCTGGTGGGCTGGCTCAGGGGACCTGGGAATGGCCCCACCGTTATGCTGAACTTTCACGTTGACACCTTCAACGCGTTTGAGGGCTGGGAGACGGAGCCATTTGTGCCGGTTATCAAGAACAGGCGCATCCACGGCCTGGGCGCCCATGACATGAAGGGCGGAGCCGCTTGCGTACTGGTCGCGGTGGACGCGTTGGTGAAATCGGGCGTGGAGCTGGGGGGCAGCGTCCTGGTCACGGCCACCACCGACGAGGAGAACTGGAGCAGGGGGGCCCATGCGCTGATAGACATCGGCGTACTCAAGAACGTTGACTACTGTATCGTGCCAGAGCAGTCCGAGATGGGCACGATAACCATCGGCCAGCTGGGGAGGCACGTCTTCCACCTCCAGTTCTTCGGCAAGGCGGTGCACGCCGTTTTCGAGGGCGGCATCAACGCTGTGGTTGACGCCTCGAAGGTGGCGGTCGCTATCTCGGAGATGGGGCGGAAAGATCTTGGCTACATGAGGGAGTACGGGAAGAGGGGCAGCATCTGTGTTACGGGCCTGAGCGGCGGGGGCACGGATATCCTGGTGCCCGAGTTCGCCGAGATGTGGATTGACAGGCACATCCTGCCGGACCAGACAGTGGAGGTGGCCGCGCTTCAGATCCACGAGTTGGTCAAGAAGACAGGGATCGAGTCCCGTTACAAGCTCACCTGGGACGAGAGGCCAACGCCTGCGCCGACGAGCTACATTACGTCTCCTGATTCCAGGCTGGTGAAGACTGTGTCCAGGAACCTTGAGGAGTTCAGCGGCAGGAAGGTGCGGTACGTGGTGGAGACCAGCGTGGCGGACACAAACCACATCGCGGTCCACGGCGGTGTGCCCACGATAATCCTGGGACCGGACGGGGGCAACACCTGCGAGGCAAACGAGTACGTCGAGATAGCGTCCCTGCCCGTGGTGACCAAGACTATCATCAGATCCGTCATGGACCTCCTAGGTTGCATCAGGTAACCTGATATAAGCGGAAATCTTGTGAGCCTCGTTCCTCAAAGGAAATCAGCTCCTGACCTGTGGCTTGGGCCCAAGTTGG
>CAYLJH010000306.1:0-370 GCA_964383685.1 uncultured Candidatus Bathyarchaeia archaeon
AGGACAACCATCGGACCAGGGTCATCCACCGGGGAGACCTGCTACACTGTGACGTCGGCTTCTACTACCTCGGGATGGCCACCGATGTCCAGCAGAACGCGTACGTCCTCAAGCAGGGCGAGACAGGTGCCCCCCCGGGGTTAAAGGACGCACTGATTGACGCCAACAAGCTCCAGGATTTCCACGCCTCCGCCATGAAGAATGGAAAGACGGGAAACGAGATACTGAAGGAGGCGCTGGACAACGCATGGGCAGACGGCATCAAGCCATCGATATACACCCACCCGCTGGGGGTTCACGGGCACGCTGCGGGACCCACCATCGGCCTATGGGACCAGCAGGGCGGAGTCCCAGGAAGGGGAGACTACCG
>CAYLJH010000306.1:422-1708 GCA_964383685.1 uncultured Candidatus Bathyarchaeia archaeon
TAATAGAAAATTGCGTGGGTTTTTTCGGCTATCTACCGAAGAGCCCCTTGAGGAATCCGCCGCTACCCTTTGGCTTGCATGTATAACATGCCCTCTTGTGGGATGTACCGCACTTTACGCAAAAGTTCTTCTCACATGTTTTGCATGTGTATGTCTTCACTTGATCCGAATTGCATATTTCACATGTTCCCATTCTTTTCAACTCGTTTAATGCGAAGAAAGGGGAACAGATAATATGTTAAAGACCTTGACTTGCATAGTTAACGCAACTTGATGGGGCAGAACGTTCCAAAATGACCTGTTATTTAATATAGACTTGTTAATATCCATGCCTACATAGTACTAATAAAGAAAAAACCTGTAAATACTCTTGTTTTAAACAAATAAGTGATATTATAGACCAATTTTTGTAATTATAGTATATATTGTCATATTTGCTCAAAATAGGGTTGATTAACATTCTAAAATAAATAAATTGAGCCAAGCCCTGATTACTTTCACTCACGACATCGCCACATTTCATTACTAAGGGGTTTTATTCTCCAATCCATCAGAGAAACCCATGCATCCCAGTGTCTTCGATGGGCTCCATCCCAGGATAAAGGACGGCCTCGAACAGCTGGGAATTGTGGAGCCGACGCCTCCCCAGGAGAGAGTGATTCCCGCCATCCTGGGCGGTGACAACGTTTTACTCGTCTCGCCAACCGCAAGCGGGAAGACGGAGGCCGCACTTCTCCCCGTCTTCGACATGTTCCTTCGAGGTAAAAAGGAGAAGGGAATCAGCATCATATACATAACACCGTTGAGGGCGCTGAACAGGGACATCGAGAAGAGGATGATGTTCTGGGCCGACCATCTGGGGATCACGGTTGAGGTACGCCACGGTGACACGAGCCAGAAGCAGAGGAGCAGGCAGACCAGGAAGCCTCCCCAGATGCTCATCACGACGCCGGAGACACTGCAGGCTATCCTCCCATCAAAGGGGATGCGGAAGCACCTTGCACCTGTCAAATGGGTTATCATTGACGAGATCCATGACCTGGCGGCAAGCAAGCGGGGCGCACAGCTAACCGTAGGACTTGAACGGCTTGACAAGGCAGCCGACAAGAATCCCCAGCGCATCGGGCTCAGCGCCACCATCGGCAACCCAGTGACAGTCTCTGAGTTCCTCGGGGGCATCCAGCCCGTCAACACCGTGGAGGTTGAGGTGGACAAGACCTACGAGTACAAGGTGCAGTTCCCCCAGCCCACAGACTCGGACTTTGATCTGGCAGATGAGCTCAACA
>CAYLJH010000306.1:1718-2280 GCA_964383685.1 uncultured Candidatus Bathyarchaeia archaeon
AGGATAAGAAGTCTCGTCAACGATCATAACAGCACCCTCATCTTCGTCCAGGGCAGGGGCCAGGCCGAGGCTCTTGGGTTCAGGCTCAAGCAGATGGGGCCTGGCATCGAGGTCCACCACGGCAGCCTCAGCAGGGAGCGGAGGCACGAAACGGAGGACATGTTCAAGGCTGGAGAGTTGAAGGGCATTGTCTGCACCAGCACGCTCCAGCTGGGGATCGATATCGGGGAGGTTGACCTCACGATCCAGTACCAGAGCCCGCGTCAGGTGAGCGCCCTCATCCAGAGGGTGGGCAGGGCGGGCCACACGTTGAGCAGGCTGAGCGAGGGAGTGACCATCCCGGCGTACGGCGAGGACGCCCTTGAGAGCCTCGTGGCATCAGACTTGGCAAGGAGGAAGCGCCTTGAGCCCACGATTGTCCATATGAAACCCCTCGACGTGCTGACGCACCAGATTGTGGGGCTCACGATAATGGCCCTTGATGACGGCATCGACCAGGGGGAGGTGCTTGAGTTGGCACAGCGTGCGTACCCGTTCAAGGGGTACACGGGGGAGGAGTACG
>CAYLJH010000307.1:0-2266 GCA_964383685.1 uncultured Candidatus Bathyarchaeia archaeon
CACTGGTGGCGATGCATACGCCTACCTTGTTGAGGACGCGGGCGTACCCGTCGGCCATGTGTGTGCTTCCCTGCTCGTGCCGAGCTAGGATGAAACGCATGTCGCTGTCCAGTAAGTCATCGCAGATGGGGATAAGCGCCCCGCCTGATACTCCGAATATATGTTCCACGCCCTCGTTTTCAAGTGATTTAACGAAAGCCTTGCTGCCTGTCATCTCAGTCATGTTTACCTAACTCCCATACCCTGGTCGAACGGAGCCCGTTCAGGGACGCCCGTTTCTTTGCTTTATTGATTCTATGAACCCTGGAATGCGTTCGCCGTTTCTGTTTACCAACTAATAAAACGATACCCCATTTAAGCCCCCTCTCCGAGGGATAGGACAAAGCAATACCCCATTACATTAACTCCATAGGTTGGTAACTATTTGGGTTCGTTGAAGCGATAAAAAGGTTGCTAATGGACCTGAGAATATCACATATAGATGCGACGATTAGGCGATTGTCAGTCCATATTTTTCTAATCTATAAAAATGTGCATCTTTTGTCATCAAAGGTAAATTTCTTGCAATAGCTGTCGCCCCTATTAGCAAATCAGCCTCGGGAATCAAGTTTCCATCCTTTTTCAAATCGTTATACAACTCGGCGTATGTGAGAATTACATCATTTTCTAATGGATATACTTTGTAGGAACTTTCAAGGAAATATTTTACCTGTTTCCGCTCTTTTGAGTCTATTCCCCTAATCATCTCAATCAAACTGATAATTGAAATTCCACCATCCAAGATTTTCCCATTCTCTGTCGAGTCGATTAAATCATTTGTGTCAATAATCAACGCAGTTTAAACTCCTCACGGAAACTTCTACTCGACTCTCTCATGTTCTCGTAATCCTCTTTCGTTAGCAACTCTCGGAGTTTTCGGAATGCTTCTAGCCTCCTCCTTTCCTCTATTTCCTCTACAAGGTCCAAAAGGTATTCTCCCCACTCTCTATCTCCTTTCGACTCCTCCAATCGAGTTTTTACATCCTCTGGGACCGAGATGGTGGAATATCGGTTCAATTACATCACTATATAATGATATTATTGTGAGATAAAAGTCTCTCTAGTTACCTCAAACGTTAACTTCTCAACCCTCTCCCTTGTTGTTGATAACTATGAGCGAGTTCACGCATCTTCAATGCTCCAAATGTGGCGAGGTCCACGACTCCAGCGTGGTCCAGACCGTTTGTAAGAAATGTGGAAAGCCACTGCTGGCCAGGTACGACCTTGAGGCGGTGAAGGAATCCGTCACCAGGAAGACACTGGTGGGCAGGGAGTCCACAATGTACCGCTACTTCGAGCTTCTTCCCATCAAGGACAGGAAGAACATTGTAACCCTGGGCGAGGGCTGGACTCCCATGACCCCCGCTAAGACCGTTGGCAAGGAAATCGGCCTCAAGGACCTGTGGATCAAAGACGAGGGCATCATACCCACGGCCAGCTTCAAGGCAAGGGGCCTTGGCATGGCCATCAGCAAGGCCAAGGAGCTGGGAATCACCAGCGTGGCGCTGCCCTCTGCGGGTAACGCGGCCGGTGCCATGTCGGCGTACGGGGCACGGGCAGGCATGGATGTCTACGTGTTCATGCCAAAGGACGCCCCGAAGGTGAACATCATCGAGTGCCAGATCGTCGGGGCCAAAGTGGTGCTGGTTGACGGCCTCATCAGCGACGCGGGGAAGCTGGTCAAGGGCGGCATGGACGAGATGCAGTGGTTCAACATGGGCACCCTCGGCGAGCCCTACAGGCTTGAGGGCAAGAAGACCATGGGCATCGAGGTCGCGGAGCAGTTTGATTGGACGCTGCCTGATGTCATTGTCTACCCCACGGGCGGGGGGACGGGCATCATCGGCATGTGGAAGGTCTTCGACGAGCTGGAGACGTTGGGGTGGATAGGAAGCGAGAGGCCGAGGATGGTATCCGTCCAGACGGAGGGTTGCGCCCCCATAGTCAAGGCGTACGACGAGGGCAAGGAGGAGAGCACGTTCTGGGACGACGCAGAGACAAAGGCGTCGGGGCTCAGGGTGCCAAAGGCGCTGGGCGACTTCCTGGTGCTCAGGGCGGCACGCGAGAGCGGCGGCAAGTGCATCGCGGTCAGCGACGAGGATCTCATGGGCGACCTGGCCCAGATCAGCAGGGCCGAGGGGCTGTTCGTGTGCCCCGAGGGCGCGGCCACCATGTCCGCGTTGAAGAGGATGCTTGCCGAGGGCTCGGTTGACAAGGACGAGAGGGT
>CAYLJH010000308.1:0-2265 GCA_964383685.1 uncultured Candidatus Bathyarchaeia archaeon
CGTGGATTTCAACGGCCTCGTGACCAAGCTCAAGGATGGCTCCACGTCCGCTGCGGTCTTCACGGACGTTGACACGCTTCAGAAGGTGATAGCCGACTTGGTCGAGGCCGACCTTGGCATTTCCATCAACGTCAGCGGACTACTTGACGGCGTCCACGAGTGCTGCGGAAAAAGCGGTATCCAGAGGCACAGCCTTGAGCAGTCTCTTGGCTTCTGGGGGGCGAAGGACAGGCTGCCAGAGAGAGGCGTCATGGAGATAACCACCCTCTGCGGCCACGGGATGGTCTCGTTCAACCTAATCCGCAAGATGATGGAGTACGTCAGGATGCGCAGGCTGACCCCGAAGAAGGCGGCCAGGATTATGGGAAAGTGCTGCGAGTGCGCCGTTTTCAACACGGACCGGGCCGAGAGGATGCTGGAGAAGGTGCTGGAACAGGGGGGCGAGTAGCCTCCCAATTCCCAACTCTTGAAAAGCGAAGGGGAGTATAACCAAGGAATGGTCCCCGAGTTCAACCTGTCACTGCCATTGATTACTGAAGACCTTCCCGGCGTGGGGGGCAGGATCAGGGCAAGGATCGATGATTTCGTCGTAGACGAGGTCTCATCAATCGAGCCCTCTGGCAGGGGTGACCACCTGTACATGAGCATCACCAAGGAGGGCATGACCACGAGGGAGGTGCAGATGCAGCTAGTGGAGCTTTTCCACCTGAGGCCGCAGATGATAGGGACAGGTGGGTTGAAGGACAAGGACGCACGGGCCACCCAGACATTCAGCCTACAGCTTGATGGAAATAAGATTGCCCCTGAGGAGGCGGCTCGGTCAGTCACCGGGAGCATCGATGTCAGGGTCAACTGGGCCAGGTACCATGACACAAAGTTTAGGGCGGGGCACCTGATAGGCAACAGCTTCAAGGTGCTCATCTCGGACATCAAGGTGCCGAGGGGCGAGGCACTGGACCGCGTAAACGGGATCGCTGACCGCATCCACAGCGTAGGCATCCCCAACTACTACGGCGAGCAGCGCATGGGGCGAAGGGGAAAGAACGTAAGAGCGGGCTGGGATATAATCCACGGCGAGAAGAACGTGGGGAACAGGTGGCTCTCCAGATACCTGATAGCCGCGTACCAGAGCTACCTGTGCAACAGGTACCTTGCGGAGAGGGTTGAGAGGGGCTTCTACGACAGGCTGGTCACGGGGGACATCGTGGAGGACCACGGGACGGGGGAGAGGAATCTAGTTGATGAGCCAGAGAGTATGCAACAGAGGTACATCAAGGGGGAGGTCAGCTTCACGGCACCCATGTTCGGGCCCAAGATGAAGAGGGCAGCAGGGATAGCCGGTGAACTAGAGGCCGAGATATTCGCCTCATCAGGTCTTTCAAACAAGCTTCTGAAGCGGAACAGGGTCACAGGGACCAGGAGGCGTGGGAGGCTGATGCCCAGGATAGAGATCGATGCAAAGAAAAGGGGGTTACAGCTCTCGTTCACCCTCCACAAGGGTGGCTTCGCCACCACGCTGCTCCGGGAGTTCATGAAGACGGCCCACGGGCAGCGGTAACAAATCCCGGTCGAAAGGGCTTCTTATTCCATTGACCACTAATTCACAAACTGGGTCAATAATCCATTTTAAAGCAGTTTATATGTCAGAATCACAGCGATGTGTGAAGCGAGGCATCAAAATGGAGTTCCATGACGACGTAGTTATTATAATCGGCCATAACGGGGCGACGGTTACAGAAGACGGCCAGTACTATTTGTTCTTCGGGGGCTACGAGATGGCCGAGGAGTTCAACGGGCTCATCGTCAAGGAGGACGAGATGGAGATGGCCATAAACCACGAGGTGCTTCATTGTGTCATTGACTCGATAGGTGAGGACGCGGGAGCCCTTGACAACATCTGGTGCAAGTACGATGTCCCATATCACCCCGTCCTGGACCAGTGCAGCGAGATGGGGCTTGGTTTCTAGCCCGCAGGTTTTATCCACCCATGGGTGGTTCAGGTGTCCATGGTTAGGGTTCTAGGGATAGTAGGCAGCCCACGGAAGGGCGGCAACACAGAGATCATGGTCAACAACGCACTTGAGGCAGCGAGAAGCACGGGTGCCGAGACTGAGATTATTCTCCTAGCGGAGAACAGGGTTGAGCCCTGCGATGGCTGCGGGGTCTGTTCAAAGACGGGGAAATGCAGGATAGACGACGATTTCGAGCACGTATTCAACAAGATGACTGAGGCGGACGGCCTCATATTCGCTAGCCCCAGTTACT
>CAYLJH010000309.1:0-2253 GCA_964383685.1 uncultured Candidatus Bathyarchaeia archaeon
GCCCCGAAGCTCAGGTAGATGGCAACCTTCTCGTTGTCACCTATCCTCCACCACGGGGTTATGATCACGGGGTCAGAGTCACCGTATGCCTCGATGTACACAGGGTTTGCCTTGATGTACTCCTTGGCTGCGTTGAGGTACTCTGTGCTGATCCTCAGTGTGGTACCGTTCTGTATGCTGCGCCTGATGAGACCCGATAGGTCGTTTACCTCGCCCCACGCCTTGGGCACGGCTATCACCAGCCGCACCTTGGCGTACTCCAGGTCGAGGAGCACTTCGACATCCGCTTTGTTCTCGGCCACCCAGTCCCTTCCGCTGATGCCTACGTCCTGGCCCCCCTCGTTCACGTACGTGGGGATCTCCTGTGGCCGCAGCACCTTGAGCTCGATTCCCGGGTCGTTTATGCTTGGTCTGTATGTCCTGTTCTGTCCGCTGATGCGGTACCCTGCCCTCTCCAGGACTTTCATGGTCTGGTCGCCAAGGTGTCCCTTGGGTAGGGCGAATTTTACCTGTGTCATATCAAAAACTCCGTATTTATTGTGGAAACAAGCCCAGAAACCACTAGCTTTTGTAAGTTAATGCAGAATTCTGGTGGCCGAGAGGTATTCCATTGACTAGAGATGAAAGCAAGCGCCTCTAGTGAATTCTATCCCTCATTTACTCCACTAGCCCCGTATGCAATGAGGATCAATAATAAAGGTTCCGCGAATCCGTCGCGAGACCGTTGTCTCACCTAGCTGCGACCTTCCCAGCGCGCCTTGTAGCATCAATCCTTGGAAAACCTTTATAGCCAAATACGATGTTCAGTGGGATGCATTAGGCGGCTCTAGCCACAATGGATGAAGAAAAATGAGCAATAAAACAGTCATAGACGGGGAAGGACTCATACTGGGCAGGTTATCCAGCATGATAGCCAAGAGGCTCCTCTCCGGGGAACAAATTGAACTAGTCAACTCGGAGAAGATCGTGGTCTCGGGCGCCAGGAAGATGTTAATCGACAGGGAAAAAGAGTTCCTGGGCGTCGGCGGTTTCACAAGGGGTCCAATCCACTACAGGCAGCCACACAGGATAGTTAGGAAGACTATCAGGGGCATGCTTCCACACAGGAAAGCCCATGGCAGAGAAGCCTTCAGAAGACTAAAGGTCTACATCGGCGTCCCCGATGAGTACGAGTCCGTCGAGAAAGAAACATTCGAAAAGATCCAGGCAAGTAGACTCAGCAAGAGATACCTGACCATTGGAGAGATCGCCGAGAACATCGGCTGGAAGAAATGATTGCAATGTCAGTAAAGAAGAAAACAGTCCTGGCAACAGGAAAGCGCAAGACCAGCGTAGCGAGGGTCGTCATCTCCGATGGACAGGGAAGGATCAGGGTAAACAATATCCCCATCGCTCTCCTCAAGCCTTTCATGGCGAGGGAGAAGATAATCGAGGCGTTCATGGTCGCGGGTGACTACAGGAGCAGGGTTGATATCAAGATCAAGACTCACGGCGGAGGCGTCATGGGGCAGGCCGTTGCAGCTCGCATGGGCATCGCCCAGGGCATGGTAAAGTTCACCAAGAGCAAGAGGCTCAAGGCAAAGTACATCGAGTACGACAAATTCATGCTGGCAGGCGACCCGAGACGCAAGGAGGCTAAAAAGTTCGGCGGGCCAAGCGCACGGCGCAAGAAGCAGAAGAGCTATAGGTGATATCGATGGTACGAAATCTTTCACCGATGGTCGAGCACAAGGGCAAAGTCCGCGAGGGCAAGGGCTTTAGCAAGATCGAGCTCATCGCAGTCGAGCTTACACTGGGCAGGGCAAAGTCACTGGGACTGCCAGTTGACCAGAAGAGGGGCAGCAGCCATGACGAGAACATCGAGGCGCTCAAGGAGTTCGTCGAAGGGGCAAAGGACCTTGACATCAAGGTATCAAGGCCCAAGATGAAGACCGGGAAGGCACACGTTGGAAGGGCCTACAGGGGCAGGACCAGCGCGGGTCAGAAGGTCAAGGGTCTACGCAAGATCAAGGGCACCCGCAAGGCCAGTGGCACCCGCAAGATCAAGGGTAACCGCGGGGTCAAGAGTAGCCGCAAGAAATAATCCTTTTTTAACCTATTTATCATCATTTTATCCATGAGGACAGTGGACACTGTCGCCCTGATTGTAATGGAGGGTGACAGGCTTATCGTTGAGCGACGGAGACACGATAAAGCCACGGACTCCGGTGTGGTTGTTGTCCCTGGGGGGCACGTCGAGGAGGGCGAGTCCTT
>CAYLJH010000310.1:0-2222 GCA_964383685.1 uncultured Candidatus Bathyarchaeia archaeon
GGGCTGGAGGGTGATGGCGTCGAGGCATCCCTTGATGAACCCGCGCTGGTAATCAACTGGGGATGCAGGGAAGGTACCGCCCATGACTATGAGGTCGATCTTGTCCACTGTGTGGCCGATGGCCTCAAGCTGCTTGACCCTGCTCCTCACCTGGTCGTACGGGTTGAAGGCGTTCTGTGCGCCCCTCATGGCGGCTGGCTCGTGGCCTGTATAGCTCTGGGGTGAATCGTTGTCAGGTCCACCGGGGCAGAACGCGCACCGGCCGTGGGGGCACGCGAGGGGCTCGGTCATGACGGCCACAACGTTTACGCCGCTGAGGGCCCTCGTTGCCTTCCTTCTCAGAATTGGGATCAGTTTTATCCTTTCATCGGGGGTTAGAAGCGCAATCAGATCCGAGTTTGACGGGACGTAGCTAAGGCGGTACTTTTTTGTAACTGTGAACTTGGCCTGCTCGACGTTCCTACGGGTAGGGTTGTCAGTTGATAGCAATATCTCTATGATTTCTCGGAGATGGTTCTGCAAAGCAGTTCAATGAAGAATTGGTTGGTTAAAAAAGGTTAGCGCCTGCGTCGGCGCCCCCGGTTACCCCACCGGTCAGTGGGTGCGTTGGCGATACGCTTTGAGTAGTTGGCCCTCATCCTTCTCCTTGGGGAAAGACCTGTCCTCTCCATGGCATCGACCTTTGGCGTCTGCGCCCTGACTTTTCCAGCCTTCGTTAATGAGCCGTGTGTAGGCATATTATATCACTCCGTGTTTAGTTGATGGGTTGTTTTAAATCTTGTGGAGTGAAAAGAGCGTCGCGTGCGCAGCCCCTGCGGTAGAACAAGATATCGAATTGTGCGCTTTCACTCATCATCAATTACCCATACACAGGGTAAGATGTACGATTTCTTTAGTTTCTCACGGTTACCCGACACTATACTCATTGGATTCGTTGAAACCATGTCCAGGGCGGGCTCATAGTCTACGCCCAGGAGGCTAATCAGGGATGCCAGCCCGTGGGGGTCGCGGAGGCCGTACCTGTCCTCTGCCCCGCTGGAGGCGACGACGGGCAGGCCGTGCTTGATGGCTATGTCCAGGCTCTTCTTTATTGTAACGATTCGCTTTGCCAGCAGGAGCCTATCGTCAACCAGCAGGTCTTTGATGCTGACCTCGAAGCCCACGCCCGTATCCCGCATCAGCCCCGCCTGTCTCCTGTCCAGGTAGAGTCGTTTATTTGTGTCCCGGTCAACCGGGAACCTGACCAGGTCAACCCTGTGGTCGTGGGCGGCCTGGCGGGCCACTGTTTTGCTGGCGCAGTGGACAACGATGACCTCGGTTCGTTTCCTGAGCTTTCTGAGCTGCTTGCCCAGCTCGTTCTGGTTCCTTGGGTACAGGTCAACCCTGTTTATCACGTCGAGAAGTTCTGAGGTCGTGTTTTTCATGCCGACAGCCGTGTACCCTAGTTCCTTTGCCTTATTGAGTATCAAACCTATCTCAGTCTCGGCTTTGGGCTTGATGCCAATGTCTACGAACTCACGCATCCTGTGTCAGCTCTTGGATATGGTCTTGCATTCGCTTGACGGGATCGGCCTTGTGGAGCACCCTGACATCCCGCTCGATGATGCGGGAGTGGAGCACCAGCAGCCGGGCCTTGACCCTGATTGAGTCGCGGTTTCCCAGCTTTGTGACGCCGATGGCGGCCTTCTGCTTGTCCAGCCTCATGTACATGTTCTTGTTCTCGTCGATCCTGTCGCCCAGGGTCTCCAGTACCTGGTTTAGATCGAGGCTGCTGAGGCCGAGGAGCATGTTGTTGAACGTCTCGGTGGCGGGTCGCCTGTTCTTCAGTGTCCATTTCAGCATTGATAGGGAGTCGCCGAAGACTCCCTCAAACTTGACCGCCTCGTACGGTGGCACCTCGATGCCCTCCGGGAACAGGTTGGATACCGCCTCTACCACCCTCTCGGTGTCCTCTGTTGCGTGGACAAGGGCGTTGATCTCCAGGTGCTGAACGGGTCTCTGTTTTGCCATTTTATTTCCTCCCAAATAACTTGGGCTCTGTTGCGGTCACAACCAATGGTTTTGTTCTCTCTTATTTAGGGGGCACGGTTTTTGGGCAACGTTTTTGTATCCAGTGCTTCCCAATTCCTGTGGTTGCGGTCGTAGCTCAGTGGATAGAGCACGGGTCTTCGGAACCTGTGGTCGGGGGTTCGAATCCTCCCGACCGCGCCATTCCAGACAAC
>CAYLJH010000311.1:0-2206 GCA_964383685.1 uncultured Candidatus Bathyarchaeia archaeon
AGGGGTTGATTATACTCTTTGATCCATGAACGAGGTCTGCGAGGTTTTATATTGTTGTCACAAGAGATATTGAAAAAGCGGAGCGTGGCTGAGCGGACAACTGTCGTCCCTCGTTGCCGTTGGGGTATCCCGCTCCGGTAGCCCAATACTTCTTCGGGAGACCTTACTGTTCCTCAGGAGCCCAGCGCCCACTAGCCAGCTCTAGTTTAGGGGCGATTGAACGGATTTAAAAGACTATTCTTGAGTTTGATGAGAATAACTCAATTCATTGAAAAACTATGTAAAATATGTATTTACTGAGGGTAATTCAACGCACAAAATACCTTTTTTACCGTACTCCTGCCTCTAGAAGCGTTAACGCTTTTTTATCCGCGGAGATTCTCCCCCGCACACCCACTGGAATGGTGGCAATTGGGTTCGTGTGACCGAAATCAAACTGGGTGACCACTGGGATGTCCAATCCCTCCATGGCATCACCCACGATGGACTCGATGCTCGTGTCCCCCTTCAGGCCAAGCACCTCAGGGATGCGTCCGAATATCAATGCTGATATCTCGTCCAATGCCCCGAGGTGTTTCAGTTGGCGCAGCTGGCGGATGAGATTGACGGCTCCGATGTTCTCCTCGTCACACTCGATGAACAGGATATGGCCCTTGAGGTCAGGCCAGTACTTTGTCCCTGCGAGGCACAGCAGCGTACCAAAGTGTCCCCCTATGAGCCTGCCCTCTGCCTCTCCGCCGTTGACTATTCCCCAGCCAGGATTCTGTTTCTCCTTGACGGGTTCCTCAGGGTGCTTCCAGAAGAAGGGGTCATCGATGAAAGTCGGTGAGGCCATGATCTCGATGTTGTCTTTCCCCTCCATGATGACCTGCCTGAACAGGTCAGTCTCCCATGGCATGAGGAACTCGTGGGTGAACGTGATGAACGCCGGTCCCTGGAAGTTCACCAGTCCCGCCTCCTTGTAGAGCACGGTGTTCAGGATGGTGATATCGCTGTACCCAATGAAGACCTTGGAGTTTTCCCTGATTGTCTTGTAGTCCAGGTAATCAATGATATCGTTGCTGTTGAACCCGCCCCAGCAGCACATGATTCCATCAACCGAGGTGTCCGTGAACGCATCCATGAGGCTCTCGGCCCGTTCAACTGGTTTACCCGCTGTGCCCTTGTATATCCTGTAGACGTTGGGGTCAATCTCAACGTTAAACCCGAGTTTCTCAAGGTTCTCAACTCCCCTTGCAACGGCAGGCTTTGACAGTGATACCATGTTGCTGGCGGGGGCAACGATCCTGATGGTGTCCCCTTTTCGTAACCGCTTGGGCTTTACGAGTTCCATGAAGTAAAAGATGGGCCCGGTGGGTTAAATCATTCGAGGAGCTCGATGACCTTCCTAGCGGATGTCATGTAGCCAGAGTGGCCGATCATCTGTGTCCGTGGCCTGGTCCTGTTTGGGGCCACGGTGATCTCCCTGAGCAGCAGCTCGATGGTCTCGATCTCGATGAATGGGAGGCTGTTCAGCATCTCGGTGGTCTTCATGACCTGTTCGATGGTTGGGCTGAAGGACATGAACACCCCGCTCCCAGCCAGAGCGTCCCACGCTGACCGTACCACCTTCCAGGGCTGTGACATGTCAAGGAAGACCGCGTCAACGTCCTCATTAGAGATGCCCTCCGTGATGTCCTTGATTTCCAGCTCCACCCACGGCATCAGGCCGGATTTATCGATGTTCTTGGCCGCCACCTTCTGGTGCCTCTCACTGATATCGTAGCTGTAGATCATGCCTTCGGGTCTGACCGCGTTGGCCATCGCCATTGTCAGTGCGCCGCTTCCGGTCCCAGCCTCAACTACCCTGCTGCCTGAGCCAAGGTCCATCTGGAGCAGGATGTAGCTGATGTCCTTGGGGTACAGGACCTGCGTCCGCCTGTCAGTCTTCAGCACCCTGTCCCTGATGAGGGGCTTCAGCACGTAGAAGGCCATGCCCAGGCTGCTGGTCACCACCATCCCGAATGGCTTCCCGATGAGGTCACCCAGCTCGATGAAGCCCTTTCTTGTGTGGAACTTCTCACCTGCCTCCACTTTGAGCTTGTAGTTCTGCTTGCGGTCGAACACGAGGTAGATCTCGTCGCCTTCCTTGGTGCGGGTTATCCCCATCTCCAAAGTGTAGTCCTCGGCACCAAGAGCAATACCGAGAACACGAGAAGAAGCACTT
>CAYLJH010000312.1:0-2201 GCA_964383685.1 uncultured Candidatus Bathyarchaeia archaeon
ACTCGGACCTGCGATGAAAGGAGCCGCTGTTGCATCGATGATAATTGGTCTCTGGATCGCATCAAAGGTGACCAAAGGAAACAAGACAAAAGGCTTCAAAACACTGATAACCTCCGGCATGGTGATCGGGGGGCTACTGAGAGTAGCTGTGCTGTCAATATTCAACTATGCTGTGTTCACGGTCATCGCACCGTTCTGGTTGGAATATGCCACAGGGCTGGTAGCCGCCCTTGGGCTGCCCGTGACCTCGACGTCCCAGACGATACTGTGGGTGCTTCTGCTGACAGGGTTCTACAACCTCCTGCACACGGCATTGAGCATGATACCATCAGTGTTCATAACCGAGGCAACCCTTGCCAGGGTTCCAAACCTGGCTGGTAACTCCTGGATAGCCCAGTACAGAAATAAAAAACAGGATTAATAATTTAATAAAAAAGGGGAGTAAAATTACTCCAATCCGCTCATCTGGCGGATCTTCTTGCCGACCTTCTCGACCTCAAGTGCATTGCACTCTGCCATGAGCTCGTCGAACTTTTTTGCGCCGGACTTGCTCTCGGCGATCCAAGACTTTGCGAAGCTTCCGTCTTGAACTGCCTTCAGTGCCTTGCTCATGTTCTCCTTGACGTGGTCGTCGATGATCTTTGGCCCAAGGGTCAGTCCGCCCCACTTTGCAGTGTCGCTGACCGCCCTGTACATGCCGCTGATGCCGCTCTTGTAAATAAGGTCCACGATGAGTTTGAGCTCGTTGCATACCTCGAAGTACGCGCTCTCTGGGGGGTATCCCGCGTCGATGAGGACCTCGTATCCTGCCCTGATGAGGTGGTCAACGCCTCCACAGAGGACCGCCTGCTCTCCGAAGAGGTCAGTCTCGGTCTCGATCTGGTATGTTGTCTCAAGGACTCCCGCCCTTCCGCTTCCGATAGCCTTGGCGATGGCCAGTGCCTTTTCCAGTGCCTTGCCTGATGCGTCCTGGTGGACCGCGACCAGTGCTGGTACGCCGAAGCCCGCCTCGTACTGCCTACGCAGCTCGGGACCAGGGCTCTTTGGTGCAACCATGATTACGTCCAGGTTGGCTGGTGGCTTGATCTCGCCGTAGTGAATGTTGAATCCGTGTGCGAACTGCAGTGCCTTGTTCTCAGTCATTGCGAGTGAGACTTCCTCTCCCCACACAATTGGCTGTGCCATGTCGGGCATGAGCATCAATACGATGTCGCCCTTCTGGGCTGCCTCAAGGTGTGTCATGGGCTCCCATCCGTCCTCTATTGATTTTTTCCAGCTGTTTCCGCCCTCACGTAGACCGAGGACAACGTTTACTCCGCTGTCCCTCATGTTGAGTGCCTGTGCCCTTCCCTGGCTTCCGTAGCCTAGAACGGCCACGGTCATGTCATCAAGAATTGATCCGTCGATATCCTTGTCGTGATATACTTTCATTTTTTTCACCGTTAAAGTTTGAGCCGCCCTTTCTCTAGGGCAGTGATTCCAGTACGTGACATCTCCACGATGCCGATGCTTTTAACATATTCGAGGAACTTGTCCAGCTCCTCGGGGTCACCCGTGACCTCGGCCATGATGCTTTCATCGTCGATGTCAAGGACCAGCCCGTGCTGGTTGTTGATGTGTCGTAGCGCGTCCTCCCTCGCGAGGGGGTCTGATGTGCTTAGCTTCACCATGAGCAGCTCCCTGCTGATGGTTCTCAGCGGGTCGAGGCGTTTTACCTTGATTACCTCCACCATCTTGCTCAGCTGCTCGACCATCTGGTTTAGGGTCTTGGCGTCCGCATCGATGTGGATGGTCATCCTGGCGTAGCTGGGGTCCTCCATTGCGCCTACCGCGATGGACTCGATGTTGAAGCCCCTTCGCCTGAATAGGTTGGTGACGTTGAACAGTACGCCGGCCTTGTTCTCGACTATGAAGCTGATTGTCTGTATCGTCATTTTATGCCTCCCAGAGGGTGTCTTTCAGCCCCATGCCCGGTGGGATCATGGGCAGGACGTTCTCGTCGGGGTGGATTGGCACGTCGATTACCGTTGGCACGTCAGCCTTCATGGCACGCCTCACAGCTGTCCTGAAATCGTCCAGTGTCTCGGTCCTGACCCCCTCGGCTCCGTACGCATCCGCTAGCTTGACGAAGTCGGGGTTGCCCTTTAGCTTGACCGCGCTGTACCTCTCATTGTAGAAGAGGCGCTGCCACTGGGCCACCA
>CAYLJH010000313.1:0-2201 GCA_964383685.1 uncultured Candidatus Bathyarchaeia archaeon
GGAGAGACTGGTTCCCCGAGAATATCTGGTGAAGAGAATGGTCACCGATAACCCCTCCGAGGCCGAGGATTTCATGGAGCAGGCATTGAAGGAGGGGCACGAGGGGTTGATGGCGAAGCGCCTTGACAGCCCGTACAGCCCAGGCAAGAGGGGCAAGCTGTGGTTCAAGCTCAAGACCACCGAGACACTGGACGTCGTGGTGGTGGCGGCTGACTGGGGATCGGGGAGGAGGCGTGGCTGGCTGAGCAACTACCACCTAGGCGTCCATGACGGCAACGAGTACCTGGTCATCGGGAAGACGTTCAAGGGTCTCACGGACGAGGAGTTCAGGTGGATGACCGATCACCTTCAATCGCTCAGGGAGCGCGAGACGGGGCACATCGTCCACGTCAGGCCCGAGCTCGTGGTGGAGGTAGCGTTCAACGAGATCCAGAAGAGCCCCCACTACAAGTCAGGGTATGCCCTGCGTTTTGCCAGGATCACCCGCATCAGGACGGACAAGGCTGCGGTTGAGGCCGATACGCATCAGAGAGTCCACGAGTTATACGAGAAGCAGTTCGAGTACAAGGACAGGCTCTAGTCCTTGCCGTTTTTCCTCAGGCCGGAGATGACTCGCTGGGTCAAAGAATCGCCGCTTATGGGTGTTCCCTCTGTCCTGGGGACGGTCCTCAGCTCGATGAGCTGGTAGTGGGTGAGCAGACCCAGCATTATGACGAGGCTCACCACTACCGTCCACCAGCTAAGCGCCGTGAAGTATATTGTGACCGTGTTGGTCAGCTCGATACCCGCTGGCATCGTGACCCCAAGCGAGGCCAGGACGATGGCCACGATGCTGACGTAGTAGACCCAGACTATACGGGTCTTCAGCGTCTCGGACTCGTGCCTGAGCTTGTCAACGCTGTCGATCTTTTCCTGCCACTTGTCCCCGAATCCTATGACGTCAATGGCCTCGGGGTCCAGCTCGATGATGCCCTTCATCTTTGTGACGAACTCCTGGTCCTCCTTCATCATCCTGTTCCTCTGGGTGCTCTGGTATATCCTGAGCCTTGAGTCAAACTCATCGTCAAAGAGGAGCCACCACATGAGAAAGTTGCCACCTGAAAGCAACAGGGCGATTAGTATGAGGATGTATGGCTCTGTCAATCTATGTGATATCTACTCTAGGAGCTATAAAAATTAAAAGAAAAAAGGAGGGGTTTAGGCGTCCTTCAGCTGGTCCAGCGGGGGCTTCAGGTCCTTGGGGATAGGTGACTCATAGACCCTGCCATTCAGCCTTTCCACCCACTCTGCCTTGACCTTCTTCATCAGCTCGGTTTTGGTCAGAAGCTCCAGTCCCGCTGCTGCGTGGACCTTTGTGCTGAACATTAGCCCTTTATGGCCGATGCTCATGCCGTTCTGTGCCGTGAACTGCCAGCTGTGTCCAGGTGTGCCCAGCATGCAGCATGTGGTAGTAAACTCGATCGTGGGTACTACCCAGCTTACGTCGCTGACATCGGTGCTCCCAGCCCCGACCATGCCCGCCCTGTAATCGTCGAGGATACGGTCGTCAAAGTTGACGTCCTTGAGCTTCTCCCAGCCCGGCCTGTTGGACTTCTGGAGGCTGTTCATCTTCTTGGATAGGTCAACGTGCTCCCCCATCTTTGTGGCGAACTCTTCCTCCTCCTCGGTGAACTTTGGTGCCCCGATGTCCCTCATCTTGTCAACGATCAGGCTAGCAAGTACCCCGTTTGGCATCTTGTCGTAGCAGCCCGTGAGGAACTCGACCTTGCTGGTGGTCCTCGCCATGAGGTTTGCACCCTTGACGATGTCCATAATCCACTCGTAGGTCTCGTTTACCTGGGCCCTCTGGGGTGCCCTGTTGTAGTACCATGTCCTGGCGTAGGCTGGTACAACGTTTGGCTGTCCGCCCGTCGCCTCGTGGATGTAATGGACACGTGTCTTCTCGGTGACGTGCTCACGCATGAAGTTGACGCCGTTGCTCATGAGCTCGACCGCATCAAGCGCGCTGATGCCGTTCTCCGGGTCTCCGGCTCGCGGGATCGGCTGGCGTTCGATGTTCAGCTCACGATAGACGTGACGGCTCAGGGTCCGGCTCTTGGCCTCCAGCACCATTGCGGCACCATGAGCACCGCGTCACTCAGGCCGATCATCGATTTCGAGGTCCGCGATCATCTCGCCGTCTCGGGATGGCCGATCACGCC
>CAYLJH010000314.1:0-2194 GCA_964383685.1 uncultured Candidatus Bathyarchaeia archaeon
GAGCGGCACAGTCCGGGGGGAGCCGCCTCCGCACCCTCCTCCGCCGAACTGGATAACGTTCTGGCCGAGAACGTTGTATATTATCCTGTGGATAGTGGGTCCCGAGCAGCCCGGGCACGTGGTTCCTCCGGGGAGGATTATGTTACTTTCTTTCAATGCCATCAAATCACCTCATCAGTTGTATCCATTCTACTTCCTTCTCGACAACCTTGGTCTCAGCTGTTTTCAGGACCTTGTTGGCCATGTACCTGAAGTCGTCGTAGGTCACGTCCCTCCCCCCGATACCGGCGATGAACCCGATTATGGGTGGGCGCTCGTCGAGGTGGTATAGAGCCCGAGACGTCTCGATGGCCCCGATAGCTCCTCCTGCGGCTCCGCCGTGGGAGAAGTTCCTGTCCACGAAGCCTATTGCCTCAACCCTTTTTCCTATTTCTTTGAGGTCCTCGGTCGGGAATGGCCTGAATGATCGGAGCTTCACGAGCCCGATGGGCTTTCCCTCCTCCCTCATCTGGTCCACCACCACCCTCGCGGTGCCCGTCATGGAGCCCATTGTTATGAGGATCCCTTTGGCGTCCTCGGTCCTGTACTCCTCGACGAGTCCGTTTCCGTAGCTCCTTCCAAACTTCTTTGCGAAATCGGCGTTAACCTCGGTGATGACCGTTTTGGCCCGTTCCTGGGCCTCCTCGATCTGGTATCTGAGCTCTGTCTCTAAGCCTCTGTAAGATGGGCTCCCTGGGGCAATGTCCGGCGTCACCGTGGGGTCCAGATAGAAGTGATCGGGCTTGTACTTCGGCAGGAATTCATCCACCTCCTCTTGTGTTGGCATGTCCACGGGGCTTGCGTTGGCCGAGAGGACGTATCCGTCGAGGCAGAAGTGGATCGGCAGTAGCACCCTCTTGTCCTCGGCGATCTTGTATGCCTGGATCGCCGTGTCTAGGACCTCTTGGGATGTCTCGCAGTAAAGCTGGAGCCAACCGTTGTCCCTCTGGAGGAGTGAGTCGCTGTGGCTGCACTGGAGGCTTCCGGGGTTTGATATGGACCTGTTGCAGATCGCCATGACTAGAGGTAGGCGGCTCCCTGGTATCATCCAGAGGACCTCCTCCATGTGGACGACTCCCTGAGACGCAGAGGCTGTGAACGTTCTCGCCCCCGCAGCAGCGGCTCCCGCCACGATACTCAGGGCAGAGTGTTCGTTCTCCACCGTCACGTTTTCACATTGGATCTCGCCTCTGGCGTGCATCTCAGCCAATCCGTTGATCAGCGTAGTGTTGGGCGTGATGGGGAAGATGGCCATTACATCTGGCCTTGAGAGGGCTACGCCATGGGCAGCCGCGTCGTTTCCGTCAAGAATTTTGTATGTTCCCATTATTCATCACCTCAGTGGTTAACCCACCAGTACCTCCCGTTCCATTACGACCGCATCAACGTTGCATTCGTTTTCGCAGATCCCGCATCCCTTACAGTAGTCCATATCAAACTTGATTCCGCTCTCAGTCATCTCGATGCACGCCTCGGGGCAGTAAATAACACAGAGCCCGCACTTTGTGCACTTTTCATTGTCCACAACGGGCATGAAGCTCCTCCAGCCCCCGGTGTACGTCTGAGGCCTGACCGACACGGCCAGCCCGATTGGTATGTCATTGTACTTTATTTTTGAGCTCATTTTTTTCACCTGTCCATCCATTTCACAGTTTCATATCCCAGCTTCGCGGCCTCGACGTTCATCTCACCTATCCTGCCGGGGAACCTCGTCATGATTGGCTCGAAAAGAGACTCAAGCTTGACTACCTCAGTCGCGGCGCTAATCGCCCCGAGCATGATGGTGTTCGTAACCGGGATGGCTCTCCTCCCGAAGAGCTTCTCGGAGATCGCCGTTGCGTCAACCGTCGCGACACGGGACAGATTGACCGCTAGGTCAATGTCCTCGGGAGCCTCCCTGTCGTTGATGATTGCCATACCCCCTTCTTTCAACCCGGAGGTGATGTTAACGATCTTTCCCAGCCCCTCGTCAAGAACGATTATCCAGTCGGGTTCCGTGATGAAGTTCGTCTGCCTGATCGGGTTGTCATCCAGGCGCATATACGCGAGGACTGGAGCGCCTCTCCTCTCTCCTCCGTAGACGGGAATCTTCTGTCCCCACTTTCCCTCTGTCAATGCCGCCTCTATGAGGACAAGCGCGGCTGTGATGCAGCCC
>CAYLJH010000315.1:0-2188 GCA_964383685.1 uncultured Candidatus Bathyarchaeia archaeon
TGTGGGCTAGACTTTCGTTGTCCTGTTTTAGTATCCATGCCTTGAACTCTGGTTTGCTTACGTAGACGTTTTTCTTGCCTGTTAGCCTGCGAATGTATTGACCGGTTTCTATTCCCTGGAGGGCTTCCACGAGTTGACTTCTGTCGATTATAGTTTCGAGGATCTCCGTGTTGTGTTTCTTGCTGGCCAGGTGGACAGGGTTGAATCCCAGAGGTCTGAGGTTGTCGATAGTTTCAGTGATGGATTTGTGTGGAGTGTTTATCTTGATGGGGGTCATGCCCGCTTTCTCGGCGAAGGGGTTGTACTGGGCCATGACGGCTACTAGCTCGACATGTTTTCTTCCCTGGAGGGGAAGGGTTTCCCTAATGATCCTGGTGCCGAGCCCGATTCCCCTGTAATTTGGGTGTATTATTACGCGGTTAATCAGCGTCCAGTCCCTGTTGAGCTCCTTGATGTCTGGGTTGTAGCCAACTGCGTCTTTTCTTCCTCCGATTCTGATGGGTGGGTAGGTGTACACGATGATTCCAACCAGTTCCTCGCCGCGGCTCATCTTGTAGTACTTCCACGGGGCTGTCACCCTAGTGCCCCGGTAGTGGAGGTACGAGAGCTGCTTGTAGTCGTCCTTATCGCCTTCGCTGACCTCGATGTCGGCTTCAACGGTGCATGGCCGAGGGGTGACTGCGTTGTACTTGACGTCGATCTCCTGGCCCCAGCCCTTGGTTATTTGGATGCTGGGGTTCAGGTCCTCCGCCAGGTCACGGTGGGAGGTGGCAACGATGAGCGTTGCCCCGCACCTGCGGGCCTGCTTCTGGATGTTGTGGGCCACTATCTTGGCGGTGGTCCTGTCCAATGTGCTGAGGAACTCGTCGCAGAGCCACGTCGTTTGCCCCGAGTCAAGGAGCTGGGCGAGCCTGTACCTGTAGCGTTGGCCTTCGCTCAGCTCGTGGTACGGCCTGAGGAAGAGGTGGGCGTCGTTGAGGCCCACCCTGCCGAGGATTTTGAGGGCATCGTTGAACGTGGGGCCGATGGTGTCGATGATGGGTTCAACACCGGGTTCCGGGAGGTCATTCAGGGAAGCTGCCTCTTCTCCCAGGTCTCTTCTGATTGCCTCCAGGAGTACGCTTTTCCCCGAGCCG
Organism: uncultured Candidatus Bathyarchaeia archaeon; assembly: GCA_964383685.1. Taxonomy (GTDB): domain Archaea; phylum Thermoproteota; class Bathyarchaeia; order TCS64; family TCS64; genus RBG-16-57-9. The sequence continues at coordinate 1,137 of CAYLJH010000315.1, forward strand.
CTGTCACCGGTGATGTACAGCACGTCACCCTCTGCTAACCTGAGCTCGAAGCCGTCGTATAGTGTGTGGATGTGTTCGTCCGAGATGCCCAGTCCGAAGGACTCTGCTACCTTGATGGTTCTGGGGGTCTCCTTGGCGGTTGATTTGAACGCGATGTCGTAGACGTAGCAGCCGCGTTCCTTGTCGTAGCGGCGCGGACCTCGCCTTGCATGGACCGTCATTGCGCTGTCTTCCCCCATACGGCTCCCACGATGGTGCCCACCACCAGCATGATGCCGTTGAATATCACGTCGTTCCATGTGCCCATCCACACCATGTGGACTACCTCAAGCCCGAGTAGCCCCGCGAAGAAAACGATCATGAGGGCCACTATGAGGATGAACCTGTCGCTGGGGGCTTTCTCCTCGATCCTGACCCGCCTAGTTGGGCCCTCGGGAAGTGTTTTCACCCGGGTGAGGGTTCGGCGGAGGGCTTCCTTAATTGATCTGAACACTGTGGCGTTCCTCCTTGAGCTCGTACCTTCGCAGGCTGACCCTCCGGCCTAGGACCTTTACCTCGTCTATGAGGTTCATCATCTCGGTGTGGGGGAGTATCAGCTGCACCTCCTCCACCATCTCGATGGGGATTCGTGTTGCCCCCCACTCGTTGTGGGTCACCACAACGTCCTTCCCGATGAGTATCAGTTTCTTTTTTCGGCCGCTACATCCCAGGTAGAGGCCCCAGTCCTTGCAGATCATCTCTGGGTTGGACTCGTGTTCTATGAGGAGGGCTTTCTTGTCCGAGGCGTCGATCCACCGGACCAGTATGAGGCTGCCCTTGGGCAGCTTCCCCTCCAGTATCTCAGATATTGTTATTTTCTTCATTTTTCTCATATCCATTTTGATTGTAACGTGTTGAGCAGGGCGTCCTGCTGTGTTCGCCTGCTTGCCCCCAGCTGGGTTCCAAGGCTGGACAGCGTGGGGGCTATCTTTGCCTCGTAGGCTCCATTTGAGTCCCTTGAGGCGATGAGGTCCAGCTCGCACTCGTACCCGTTGGAAGGGGTCACGGTGTGG
>CAYLJH010000316.1:0-2179 GCA_964383685.1 uncultured Candidatus Bathyarchaeia archaeon
TCCCAGTGGCCCGAGATTGCCCTGAGGATAGGCTCGTGGTAACCCCAGTTCTCCATGAACTGGCTTGCCGTCTCAACGGCGTCCCATTCCACACCGTTGATGCCCGAGACATCGGCGTAATCAACCGTGGTGAGCATGCCCTGGAGGCCGTGGCCGAACTCGTGGAACAGGGTGAGAACCTCACCGAAACTCATGAGCGATGGCCTGTCACCCACTGGCGGCGTCCCGTTTGCGTTCAGGTACACCACTGGTAGCCTCAGTTCACCGTCAACGATCCTCCTGTTGAGGCAGCTGTCCATCCAGGCTCCCCCGCGCTTGTCGCCTGGCCTAGAGTAGGCGTCAAGGTAGAACGAGGCTATCTTCTTTCCGTCCTCGTGGACATCGAAGAACTGAACGTCATCGTGCCAGCTGTTGAACTCGTCACTTGATTCATTGATCTTGATGCCGAACAGGTACTCCGCCAGCCCGAACATGCCCTCAAGCACCCTGGGCATGGGGAAGTAGGGCCTCAGCTCGTCATCGGTGAACTGGAACCGCTTCTCCTTTAGCCTCTCGGACCAGAACGAGATATCCCACTGCATGAACTTCTCCTCCTGTCCTGATTTCTTGGCCAGCTCATCTAGCTCCCCGTACTCCCTAACCTGATGTGGCTTGGAGGCATCGAAAAGCTCGGTGAACATCCTCTCGACCGCTTCAACATCCGGGGCCATCTTTGAGGCCAGGCTCAGGTCCGCGTAAGTGTCATACCCGAGGAGGTTTGCTTTCTCCTTCTTGAGCTTGAGAATCTCCATTATCAACGGCCTGTTGTCCAGCTCGCCCTTGTCGGCCCTTGAGACGTATGCCCTGTATATCTCCTCCCTCTGGTCCCGGTTCCTGCTGTTTCTCAGGAATGGCACCACGCTGGGTGCCTCAAGGGTGATCCTCCAGGGACCGCCCTCGGGTGTAGATTCCTCGGTCTCCTTCTCCTTGTTGTAGCCCATTGACGAGAGCTGCCTCAGTGTATCGGGCCATTCTTCAGTATCGCCTTCATCTGTGATAATCATCTCATACGCCTTGGTTGCGTCGAGAACATGGTTGCTGAAATCGGTTTTGAGCTGTGACAGGCGCTTGCTGATCTCGTTGAACCTCTCCTTTTCCACCCCATCCAGCCCAACCCCCGAGTGCTTGGCGTCCCTGATCTTCAGGTCGATAGCACGTCTCTGTGCTGCATCCAGCCTTCCCCACTCTGGGCCGTCTTTGATTGCCAGCAGGCCGTCATAGATGGGCTTGCTCTGGCCCATCCTGAGGTTGAACTCAACGACCTTGGGCTGCATCGCCTCATGGGCCTTCCTGAGCTCCTCGGTGTTCATTACGTTGAGAAGGTGGCCGATGGGGCCCCATGAGTACTCGAATGGTAAGCCCATTACCTCGATGGGCTCAATCAACCCCTTCCAGGTGGACCGGATATCAGCCTCCATCTCCTCTAGCTTATCCTTCGCATCCTCAAGGAGCCTAATCATAGCAGGCTCGATGTGCTCTGGCGATATTTCGTTGAATTTGGGTAGCCCAGATGTAATTAACAATGGGTTATCGGAAAGAGTCATGAAAGAAAAAAGGTAACGGAGCTATTTTACGGTAATGAATTAGATGGGAAGTGGCTTCCCGTCCAGCTTCAGTAGCTCGTCCCAGCGGCTTGACGCCATCTCCTGGTACTGGCCGACCTCGTCATCGGTTAGATGCCTGAACCGCCTCTGTGGCTTCAACGCCTCTGACACTGGCTTCAGCTCCTTTGGCTTGTAGTTCAGGTGGAACTCTCCGTCCACAACCTCGTACAGCGGCCACAGGCCGGTATCGGTCATGAGCTTTGCCACCTTGACGGTCAGGCTTGGGTCGAAACCCCAGCCCGTCGGGCAGGGTGACTGCACCTGCAGGAACTTGAACCCGTATATGTCCTTGGCGAACTCGATCTTGCCTACCATGTCGTTTACGTTGCCCACGGAAGCTGTGCCTATGTATGGCACATGGTGCGCCGCGAAGATGAAGGGGAGGTTCTTGCTCCAGGTCTTCTTTCCCCTGCTTGCCTTGCCCACCGGTGTTGTCGTGGTTGCTGCGAACTTGGGGGTTGCGCCGCTCCTCTGGCCGCCTGTGTTCATGTAGGCGTGGTTGTCAGCGCATATCCAGAAAAAGTTCTCGTTCCTCT
>CAYLJH010000317.1:0-2171 GCA_964383685.1 uncultured Candidatus Bathyarchaeia archaeon
TTTTCGCCTCGTCAATATCGTAGATGCCGTCATCAACTTTCCTGGCTAGAACCTTTGCAACGTTCTCCCTGGCCATCACCGAGTGGCCGTACGAGCCCTCGACGCACAAGTAATCCCCGCCGAAGCCCATTATCTTGTTTGCCGGGACTTCGTCGAGCCACTCGTCAAGAGCAGACATGGCCCTGCTGGGGCTGATAATGTGCATCCAGCACATGTCGATATACACGTTTGGGAAGTTCTTAGCCAGCGCTGATAACCTGTTGCTGTACGGCCAGCTTCCGTGGAATATATCGAACTTTGCTTCGTCGTACTCAAGGAACAGGTTCACCAGCAGCTCGGGGTTGGAGTTCTGCACCATGTTCTGGTTTCCCTCGTGGAGCCCGGTGTGGATCTGGATGGGCAGTCCACGCTTTGATGCCTCCTGGATTGAGAGGTGAACCAGGTAATCCTGTAGCGGCAACAGCTCCTCCTTTCCTGGCCCATCCAAGATGGTCTCAAAGTGATCGGAGCCCTCCATCTGCCATCGATGGAACCCCTTTGTCTTGAATATCTTGTTCAGTGATTCCTCGGCCTCGCTGAACGTCCGTTTCTCGAAGTAGATCGGCCTGTTGTACGCGAGGGCTATCTTGACCGCCACGACCTTGCCCTCAAGAGCATCAAACCTAGCCTTGACCAGGTTGATGTAATCGCCCAGGTTATGGATGGGGTTGCCAAACTGTTTTCCGAGAATCTCCAAATCTTTCTTGGTTTGTGGACTGCTGTACTCGCTGACCCTGAGGACAGGTGCAAACAGGTCCCTGTCGATATTGTCTGATTTCGAGAGCGAGTCCAGGATACAGATATCGATACCCGCCTTCTCCTTGAGTGCCCAGTTATAGAGTCCCTTCTTGTTCCGTTCCATCATCTTCTTTGACAGATGCTTGTAGGTCTCTGCGTTTATCCCGTCAACCCCGTAGAGGTCGCGGGCCGCTATATCCATGCACCTTGAATAGCCCGTGTTCTTGATCTTATCCCACCATGGCTCGAATATTGCCCACCTGTAATCCAGCGGTATCTTGGTGTCCCTGATGTAGAGGATGTCCTCCAAACTCATACCTCCCGACCGCAGGTCGCTTGATGTATAATGCAAGAAAAACTGGCTCAGCACGTCAACGACCTTGTTGATCCGCTCGCCCTCCTGGGGCAGGTGCTCATGTGTGTCAATTAGCCTGATGGAATCGACGTGCTTCCTGATGTCCTTGTACGAGTTGTTCATGGAAATGATCAGGGCGGTTCAATTAGTTAAGATTTAGGAGGGTCATGTGACGCTATCCAATACTAATCATTCTGAAGAAGAGACATTATTTCATAATTGGTTGATTAATCGGTTACAGGTCGAGCCTTTGAGAAGATCAGACTCAATGAGTAATTCTGTCCCTGATATCTGATGGCCCCATTCCAAGATGAATAGTCTCCATGACGATAACCAATCTCCATATCAAGCAACTCAACGAGTTCAACGCCTTGCCTTGAACTACAGGCAACCCACTCGGGGCGATAATGATTCATTCCTTTAAGTTCAATATCAAACGCTTCCCTAATCTTGGGGTATAACTCGAAATCAATACTCTCCACATCCATTATAGTAACTAAAGGAGAACTGAATTCATAGCGACTAATCATAAACCACGCCGGCATCACGCTCATGTTATTCTCTATGAGAGTATTGGCCCAATCCAAATCGACGCGCCTACTCCATCCACCTCCATGCCCACCTTTTACAGGCAATACTGAGTGCATGCCAACCCCGATAATATAATCTCTTGGTGCCGAAAAACCATGTTCATGGTCCCCTGGGACGCTATAGGTCATCATCACTTCTACTGGTTCTTCATGGGAAAGGAGGAAAACGTTTGGCTTGTAGCTAACATATTCATTAAAGTTGACGCCATTTCGTCCTCCGCTCGGTCCTTCAATCGGATCGAGAACGATAATCGTCTCCGTCAGGTTTTCGACATACGGGATTAAGGTGTACTCGATCACGTAATCTATGCTTTTTCCTGGACTTACAATCGTCGTTCCCGGTGGGGTGGTTACATAGGACACATTAACGTAGCCTTGAATACCATGGCCTAGGGCGATTTCAGGGTCAAACATGTCGTTCCATCCCCACGTTTCAACAGCAACAGGCC
>CAYLJH010000318.1:0-2170 GCA_964383685.1 uncultured Candidatus Bathyarchaeia archaeon
CCTTGCCGGATTCTCCGCTGATATAGCGGCCAGCCTCGGCAGCGTGAGCCAGCCCTCGCTCACCCCGTTGAGCAGCAGAGGCAGGAAAGTCTCCAGCCCAGGCATGCCGTTGGGTGCCTCGAATATATCCTCAAGCCCAGCTTCCTTGCGGTCGATGCCGTACGGTGCATGGTCGGTGGCTACTGTCTGAATCCTGCCGTCCTGGAGCATGCGCCTGATCTCGGCCTGGTCTGATTTACCCCGTGGCGGTGGCGCGAACTTGTTCCACGGCCCGTTTCTCTTCACGTCGTCCTCGGTCAGGTACAGGTACTGGGTGCACGTCTCGATGTAAGCCTCGACGCCCCGTATCCTCGCCTCTGCCGCGTACCACGCGGTCTCCGGTGCCCCCGTGTGGACAATCATGCCCCTGCAGCCCGTGGCCTCAAGGTAGTCGATCATGCGTTTTCCAGCCTCGACCTCGCTGATCTTGGGCCTCCATTCGATGTGCGCCGCGAAATCCTTCCTGCCCTCGGCCCTGAGCCTCTTCAGGTTGTCCCTGATGATGCTGTCGTTCTCGGCGTGGATGAGGGCGAGGCCGCCGAATGACGCTATCTCCTTGAACCTCTCTATGACCTCGCCGTCAAAGGTCTGCGGCCACTTGGGGCCCGCGCTGCTGATGAAGAACTTGGAACCAGTTGCCCCTGCGTCCCACATGTTGGTGAGCTCCCCTGGGTACCCGCTGGCGCACCCGGCGTGGATGCAGAAATCAACGTACGCTGCAGCCTCCATTGTCTCCCGTTTCAGCTTGAAGTCATCGATGTTGAAGCATCCGAACTGTGTACCCGGCATCTCAAGCATTGTGGTGAGCCCGCCCTTTGCCGCCGCTCTCATACCCGTCGCAGGAGACTCAGGTGGCAGGAACGTGTGAGCGTGGCCGTCCAGGAGGCCGGGGAGGATATACTGACCCCGTGCGTCAATGACCCTGTCCCCGACCGGCAGGTGTATGTCACGGGCAATTGCAGTGATCCTTCCATCCTTGACCGATACACCTGCCTCGATGATGCCTCGGGGGGAGACGAGCTTTGCGTTCCTTACGACCAAGTCCACGTTCATTGTTATCAACGATAGTGGCTTGGCTATGGTATTAAAACTCAGGGTTTCATTTCATCGCTGGCCGCGTTGTGCTGCTTGATGAGCATCTCCTTCACCTCGGGTGGATAGTCCACCTTCAGCCTGTTCCTCAGCTCATCATCCAATTCCTCGCCCTTTACGATCCTGTCAGCAGCGATCTTCACCGCCTCCATAAAGTCCTGGATGATGGGCAGCTCCTTTCCTTGCACCATCAGGACGCTGCTTGGGAGGAAGATATGGGTGTCGTTCTGGAAGAGCCGCTCTGTGACATCGAAGGCGCTTGACTCGGGGAACCCGGCGGTGGCGATGATAACTGTCTTCCTCTTCTTCCTGTACCTGCCTGGGTGTTTCGTCTCGCCATTGTTGAGAATGAACTCGGGAAGGGCAAGGGGCAGCGTCCTTTCCCTCAGCCTCTGTAGGTAATGGATGATGTTGTCATGGTAGACCGGGGTGGCGAACACCGTAATATCCGAGTCCAGTATCGCGGGCAACGCCCAATCCATGTCATCCCTGTGGATACACTTGCCCGGCGTCTTCCACCAGCAGGAAAAGCAACCAGTGCAGCCGTTGATATCCAAGTCAGTGAGGTAGTGTTTGGTCACCTCGGCACCGGCTTCCCTGGCTGAGTCGAGGAACAGGTCGAGGAGGCGGTCAGTCATCCCATGTTGCTTTCTGGGGCTCCCGTTGAAGGCAAGTATCTTCATAACTGTACTGGAAGAGTTCAGCATATAAAACGGACTCACAGATGATAGTCACAGATTGTTAGTCAATGAGTTTTATCGGTAACGAAAGATTGATCAATTTATTAGCACGCCGCCGTTTTTGCTTCCGAACACCATGGCGGGCGGGTACGCGATAGAGGCAGTGGGCCTAACGAAGGATTTTGGGAACGTCGAGGCGCTCAGGGGCGTCAGTTTCAACGTCAAGGAGAACGAGATATACGGTCTGATAGGCCACAACGGGGCGGGAAAGACCACGGCGCTGAGGATAATTTGCACCCTCCTTAGCCCAACGACGGGGTCTGCAAAGATATTCGGATATGATGTAGAAAAACAGCCCA
>CAYLJH010000319.1:0-2169 GCA_964383685.1 uncultured Candidatus Bathyarchaeia archaeon
AATGGCCTAGGTCTAGACACGGCATTAGTCCCCTGCTGGTCACGTACCCCAGGTAGAAGTCATGGGAGCCCACCACAAAGGACTCGCTCCCCAGCCCGAAGAGCTTGGACTCCACGGAGTCAAGCAGGTGGTCAGGTGAATATTCTACCGAGTATATCTCGTCCAGGGACTCCTTAAGCAGCTCCCGGTAACCCGCCCTGTCCACCGTGGTGTCCTTCATGCCGTCGGGCACCCAAAGGTTATGCACGCAAGGCGTGCCCAGCCTCTTCCCGATCTCGGCACTGATGCCCCTGCACCGCTTCACGTGCTCCACCCAGAACCCCCTGACCTCAGGGTCCTTACTGCTCAGCGTGAAACCTGAGTCCGCCTGGGTGTGGCCGAACATGGTCGCGTTGAAGTCGAGACCGATCCCGTTCTCCCCAGCCCACTCGACCCACGACTCGAAATGCCTGAACTCGATCCCGTCCCTGTCAACCGCCTCGTCCCCGAAATCACCATACATCGCGTGGAGGCTGACCCTGTGCCTACCCGGGACCAGGCTCAGCACCTGTTCAAGGTCCCTCCTTAGCTCATTGATGTTCCTAGCTTTGCCTAGATAGTTTCCAGTGGCCTGGATTCCTCCGCCTGACACACCTTTCTCGATGTTCTCGAAACCAGTCACGTCGTCCCCCTGCCAGCAGTGAATGGATATGCTTGTGTCCGCTAGCACTCCGAGCGCAGAGTCAACGTCAACGCCGAGATCATTGTACCTTTCCTTTGCTAACCTGTAAGCGGAATCAATGGGCCCCATTTTACTCACATAACCCAAGGGGTGGAGGTATTATTTGGTGCCTGCCCTTGGGCGCGAACATCATCCTGCCGCCCATCGCGAATCCTAAACGTTTTTCACCCAGACGCGTAAACGTTAAGGCATGGACAGGAAAAAGCTCGGCTTTATCGTCATCGCCCTCCTCTCGGCCCTGATATTCTACCAGCTCTACCAGAATACAATCATCTACTGGGACGGGTACGGGATTGAGGTGGACTCCGTGACGGGCATCGACCCCATGATGCTGATTCCCATCGAGCTGTCCGAGTTGCAAAACTACCCCGCCGTGGCCTTGTACCTCGACGTTGCAAGCGAGGGCGGCACAGTAACGGTGACCGATACCATGGACATGGAGCAGCTCTACAGCTTCTTCAGGTCAAAGTGTCTCGACCTTAGTGTCGGTAACCACTTCCTTGAACACGGAGGTGAGACCTACAGCGTCTCCTTTGTTATGTACGGCGGTATGGACGACCAGCCGATCTATATCTACCTCGCAGGGATCATGGTAGTGATCGCAGTAGCTCTTACCGTGGAAGGACTAAGATCAGGGAAGCTGCTCTAAACGCCATCAAAGTGCGCGTGGGGTGGACATCCATCACCCTCCATAACCCCCCCAGCTTCGAGTTCATACTCATTTGGCTAAACGACAGGTTCTTTTCCGATTGAGGTTCCATTTCCACGCGCAAATAATGTCTGTAAGTATTATATATTCAGGCATTCACGGTAAGGCTGAGTTGGACAACATGCCGAAAGACATAGGAGTAATGGTTGTAGGCGTTGGGTTTGTCGGGGGACAGGCCCACTCGCCGTCATTCAAGAAAATCGAGGGATCAAACCTCGTCGCCCTCTGCGACATGGTCGAGGAAAGGGTAAAGCCCCTGGCCGAGAAATTCGATGTAAAATATTATCTCGACTACGACGAGGGCTTGGAGGACCCAGAGGTGGACGCCGTGGTCATCGCGGTCCCAACGCCGTACCACTACGACCTTGCCATGAAGGCGATTAAGAAAGGGAAACACGTCCTCGTGGAGATGCCCGTATCACCCACCGTGGACAAGATAGAGGAGCTTAAGAAGGCCGCGGAGGAGGCGGGGATCACCATAATGCCCAACCTCAACTTCAGGTTCGCGCCGGTTTACGTAAAACTCAAGGAGATGATAAAGGAGGGCAGGATCGGGAAACCCATCGCTGCCCATTACCGGGAGTTCCTCCCGGCGAAGGACCTGGCGGCCCAGTGGCCCGCGGGGGGCTGGGCGTGGAGCATCGAGAAGGCGGGCGGATACCCGGACTGGACCCTATCAGTATGGGGCATCGACCTACTAAGATGGCTACTGGAGTCAGAGTACACTGATGTAGCCTGG
>CAYLJH010000320.1:0-2151 GCA_964383685.1 uncultured Candidatus Bathyarchaeia archaeon
CGGCCTGTTGGGGAATACTTCAATGGAGAAACCGTCCTCGGTCTCGCCCTCCCAGCTGACGCCCAGCATGGGCATTCTGTCCGCTAGTTCCTCGATGGAGATATCTTTCCCGAGCAGCTCCCTGAAATCCTCTATGTTAACTTCTATAACTGGCACTCAAATCACCTCGTCCACAGCTTGGCCCGCCTAAGCAGGCCGATGTCGTTACTGTACAGCTCCTTGATGTTGTTCACCTTGTAGCTCTGCATGACCAGCCTGTCAAAGCCTGGCCCCCATGCGAGAACCGGCACGTCGATGCCCAGCAGAGGCTTCACTACCTCCGGCCTGAACATGCCCGCGCCGAAGAGCTCCATCCACGTGCCCCTCTCCTCGATCCAGACCTCTGCCTCCATGCTCATCTCGGTGTATGGGAAGTACGCCGGCCTGAACCTGAACTTTTTCAGGCCCAGCCCCTCAAGGTAAGCCTTGAGGTAGCCCTTCATGTCCCTGAACGTTACGTCCTCGCCGATGACTATTCCGTCAGTCTGGTAGAACTCGGCCAGGTGGTTCCAGTCGATGGTCTCGTTCCTGAAAACCCTGCCCACGCTGAAGAACTTGGCTGGCAGGTCCTCCGGCTTGAGCTTGGCTATCTGGTTGACGCTGAGGCTCGTGGTGTGGGTCCTGAGCACGGTCCTCTTCGCCAGCTCGGCGTCCCACTTGTACTGCCATCCCTTGCTGCCCGTGGTCCAGCCGTTCTCGTGGGTCTGCTTGACCTGCTCCACTATCTTGGCGTCTGGCAGGTGCCCCTTGTACGGGGTCTTCATGTAGAACGTGTCCGCCAGGTCCCTGGCCGGGTGGTCCTGGGGCTGGTACAGAGCGTCAAAGTTCCAGAAGTTTAGCTCAAGGTACTCTCCCTTCATCTCCTTGAAGCCAAGCTCGACCCAGAAACGCCTGATATAATCGATTACCTGGCTGATGAAGTGGCGTTTCCCCGGCTGGGTGTTTGGCACCGGGAGCGATACATCGTACTCCTGGAACCTTGAGCCCATCCATCCGCCCGTTGATAGCAACTCTGGGGTCAGCTGTGTGATTATGTTGACAGTCTCCAGCTCCGATAGCTCAGGGAGAACCTGAGTTCCGAACCCGGTGATCTTTACGTACCTCGTCGTTGACTCCGTGATCGTTGCCAGCTTCCGCTTCACCAGCTGATCCAACACGTCCTCGTCTACTGGTTCTCCTTCCTTGATGGCGCTGAGCGCGGCCTCCTGTGCTGTTCCCTTGACCGCCTTCCCCTCATCGGTGAGGCTGATGACGCCCTTCTCGATGTTAGCCCATCCGTTCCTCCTGATCCACGCTAACGCGATGTTCAGGTTCTGGAAAGTCTTCTTCAGGTCAGCGATGGGCTTGCCCCCTTCAGCCAGCTCCCTCTTGAGGTTCTGCTCAGGCAGGCCGTCATTTGAATATGATTCCCCCTCCTCTGTGAGGGCTGTAAAACGTGAGACCTCTTCACTAAACTCCACCACGCCCTTCGTCATGGCCCAGTCTGATGCCTTCTCCACCGCGTCCCTGCCGAGACCAGTGAGCTTTGATAGTTCCTCTGTCGTAGCCGTCTCCCCGCCGCCTAGGGCGTGGAGCAGCTTACGCTCGTTCTCGTTCAGCCTAGCTGCTACTTCTTTTGGTTTCATGTGAGGTCTCACAACCTACACAGTGTAGGAAGGTTCGAATTTAAAAATTGGCTTGCGAAGAAAAAAAGTAAAAAATAGGGGCTAGGACGATAAGTCCAGGCCGATTGAGCCGGCCTCGATGACAACGCCGTTCATTATGCCCGTTGTCAGCTTCGGTGGCGGGAAGTTCATGCACCCACCCGAGAGTCCCTGTAGGGTCTCGATGTCCCATATGGTCCCGCACAGGTCGCACCTCAGGTACTCCCCGTCCAGCATCTGGAAGCTGAATGACAGGCATGGCTCGCAGACACGTATGCCCGAGATGGTCTTGCCCTTTGGCGTTGATATGATGATCAACGGCAGGTACTCCGCGTTCCTGTAAGTGGTCAGGTCGATCTCCCTGCCGAGGTACGTGAATGTCTCAGTCCTGTTGGCAAGCTTGATGTCCACGAATGTCAGCCTGTTCATCTCCACGACGTCCTCGGGCACAGTCACCCTGCCGGTCTCC
>CAYLJH010000321.1:0-2122 GCA_964383685.1 uncultured Candidatus Bathyarchaeia archaeon
GTGTGGGATAATCCGGCAACTTGGCATCGAGGACGAGGAGTTCACAGTGGTTCTATCTGGAAACCTCTTCAAAGGCAGCCCAGTACTCCAAGAAGCACTAGGCGAAATAGTTCATGAGTTGGCACCAGGTGCCAGTTTCCGGCACATTACCGCACCTCCCGTAACGTGCTCGGTGATGTTTGCCATGGCTCAGGTAGATGCTGATTACGTAGCCGTTCGTCAGAGAATAATAAAAACAGGAGAGAAGATTATTGTCAACTCTCTCCCCAGTCCCGAGTGAGAAATAACAGGTTTCGAGCCGGATTTCTGGCTATTCCTCTTTATCGTACTCCCATCTGTCAACCGGGTGACCCGTCTCGTAAAGGAGAACCCTTGGACCGTAATCATCGTCAGGTCGTGGCCTCGTCTTGCCCGCCCCCGTCCATCCCTGGCCCTCTTCGTCACTCCAGTGCCTCCTAGACCAGACGAAGCCCCTGAACGGGTCTCGTGTCTTGTCCATCCACTCCAGTATCCGCTTGTGGAGCCCGTTCCTCACATCAGCATATTTCTGATCCGTGATGAGGTTCACCATCTCCTGGGGGTCCTCTTGGATGTCGTACAGCTCGTCCGTGTGGAAGAGGTTAATGACCAGCTTGTGCCTGCCGTCGAACGCGCACCTGATGGGCAGCAGCCCACCCCAGCCATCGTGGTTCCACTCGAACCTGTTGAACTCCATGAAGACCACGTCGTTCACCTTGGCCTTCGAGTTCTCAAGCACCGGCATCAGGCTCTTCCCCTCAAGGAAAGGCGGGACAGTGAGGCCCGCTGCCTCCATTATCGTGGGGGTGATATCAACGTGGGAGACGGGGTGCTCTGCCACCGTGTTATCCTGGGTGACACCTCTCCACCTGACTATCAGGGGGATGCGGGTCGTCTCATCGTACATTGCGGGACCCTTCGAGTCAAGGCCGTGGCTCAGCAGCGGCGTCCCGTGGTCTGACAGGAAGATGACCAGTGCATCCGGGTCGTGTTTGTCCACGGCGTCCAGCACCCTCCCGATCTCATAGTCCACGTAGCTGTTGCACCCGAAGAACATGGGCTTGCTGAATGTCTTGGCGTCACGTGGCAATCCCCCGGCTTCCGCCCACATCTTCTGATGGATCGGCTTTGTATCAAGGGGGTCGCCCACGTTCTCTCCCAGCTCGTACTCGTAGTTCTGGAACATGTCGCAGTACGGGGGTGGGCATGTTGATGGGCCGTGGGGCTCATCGTAAGAGACCACGAGGAAGAACGGCTTATCACCTGATTTCTCCAGGAAATCGATGGCCCGGTTGCTGCACCGGTTTGCCCACGTGAACTTCTCGGTGATGCCGTACTTGTGGATGTTCTCCGCGGTGTTCAGTTCCTCCCTCCACCTGAGCCTCTCCTCGGGAGTGAGGTCGTCCAGGTAGTTCCTGCCATCGTACCAGTAATCGGGGTCCCAGCCATCAGGGCACTTGCCGTTGCCGAAGTAATCGGTGCCGTCAAGGTGCCATTTCCCTGTGTACGCCGTGTGGTAGCCGTGGTCGGAGAGCCTCTGGCCGATGGTCATGATGCCCTGGCCCATTGGGAGGTTGTTGGCCCAGACGCCGGTGGTGTGAGGATAGTTGCCAGTGAATATTGATGACCTTGATGGCCCGCATACGGGGCAGCTGGCGTAGGCCCTGTCAAACTTCACCCCCTGGGAGGCGAGGGCATCAATCCGAGGGGTCTTCAGTTCTGGTCTCCCATAGCAACCGAGAATATTGGTGCCCTGGGTATCCGTCATGATGAGTACGATATTCGGACGGTCCATGGGTACCCGTGGTTTTTCACGTATTTAACATGAAAAGAGGGCTCAGCGTGCTAGGCTATGTTTCAGTTTACGAGTAAATCTATAGGAGTTTTCCTCCCAGCACATCTATTTCTCTGGCAATAATCGGATTAATCCTAATTTCCTAACATTTTAACCGTAAACAAGTTTCAGATTGTCAGGTCCTCTTGTCCTGTTCATATCCATTTCAGTTCCCTTCACTCGTATTCGGTTAACAAGCGGGCCTTCATGGGGGCACCCGGGGGGAGATATAACCAGTTTACGGGTATATCGTGAATTTTCCATCTTTTG
>CAYLJH010000322.1:0-2113 GCA_964383685.1 uncultured Candidatus Bathyarchaeia archaeon
GAGGGATGCAGGCAGGAGCAGGAGACAAAGCCAATCCAGATCAGGCTGCTGAAGCGCAGCGCAGCTGACGGGTTCAAGGAGCTCAACGGCGGGCTCAAGCGGGATATCACCTGCAAAGCTGCTACAGGAAAGAAGGTAGCGATCATCGGCGGAGGACCCGCCGGCGTAGGCGCGGCATACCACCTAGGCACTCTGGGGCACAAGGTTACTGTCTACGAGAGGACAAATACCATCGGAGGAGCAATGGCTTGGGGTATCCCCAAGTACCGTCTACCAAAGGACGTTATGAACGAGGAGCTCATGGCTCGACTCGATGAGGTCGGAGCTGAGGTCAAGCTCGGCGTCGAGGTAGAGGACCTTGACGAGCTGATGAAGGGCTATGACGCTGGCTTCCTGGCAATTGGGGCTGACAAGTGTAACAGCCTCCGGTGCGAGGGAGAGGACAGCGAGGGAGTCTTGAACTTTATTGATTTCCTCACGGCGGTCAACGTACGCGACGAGACACCTGACCTCGGCAACAAGGTCATAGTCATTGGCGGCGGCAACAGCGCGATGGACGCGGCCAGGACGGCGAAACGCCTGGGCGTGGAAGATGTAACAGTCTTCTACCGTAGAACCCAGAGCGAGATGCCCGCAAGCCTTCACGAGGTCCAGGGGGCAATGGAGGAGGGAATCAACTTTGACTTCCTTTCCACCCAGATGAAGATCACACCCGGTAAGCCGCTAAAAATATACTTCCAGGCGATGGTCCCAGGCGAGCCGGACGAGTCAGGAAGAAGACGCCCAATGCCCGTCGAGGGAGTAGGGTCAACAGTGGAAGCCGACACCGTCATCTCCGCCATCGGTTACAACGTAGTAGTGCCAGCGAGCATGGGCGTTGAGGTCGATAGGAGGGGCAGGATAGAGGCATCCGAGACCCTGAAGACAAACAGGGACAACGTTTGGGCAGGCGGAGACGCCGTGTTCGGGCCAACAAGCGTGATCGCATCCCTCAGGGACGCGAGGACCGCAGCATCAGAGATCGACAAGTACTTGGGAGGAGAAGGACTGGACGAGGCGGTGGCCGACATGTCCGAGTTCGTCCCAAGACAGGTCGATATCGACGACCTGATGGGGCTACCACAGGCAAATATCCCGGAGCTGTTCCCCGATGAACGGGTGACCAGCTTTATTGAATTCGAGCAATGCCTAGCCAAGGACCTAGCGGTAACTGAGGCTAGCAGATGCTGGAGGTGCGACTGGAATGAGTAAAGGCAAACTGACAACGATACCCTTCGGTCCCCAGCACCCCGTCCTACCTGAGGCTGTACAGCTTCAGTTCTACGTGGACGAGGAGAAGATAGTGGACGTATTGCCCAACCTGGGCTACATCCACAGGGGAATCGAGAAGGCAGCCGAGCTGAACGATTACCGCAGGAACCTCTACCTATGTGAGAGGATATGCGGGATCTGCAACATCATACACGGCCAGACATACGCGGCGCTCATCGAGAAGATGACCGACACCGAGATACCCATCAGGGCAAAGTACCTCAGGACCATCTGGGCCGAGGTAGCGCGCCTTCAGAGCCACCTGTTGTGGCTTGGGCTATTCGGCGAGGCGGTAGGCTTCGAGAGCCTGTTCATGAAGATATGGAAGGACAGGGAGCTCGTGCTTGAGCTAACCGAGGCCACTAACGGCCACAGGGTCCACCTTGGAACCACCGTCATCGGTGGGGTCAACAAGGACATGGACGGGAAGCTCCAGAGCAGGTACCTCAAGGACATGGACATCCTGACAAAGGAGGTCAATGACTGGGCCGATGTCTTCAGGAAAGACAAGGCCTTCCTGAGCAAGACCGTGGGCATGGGAATTCTGTCAAAGAAGGACGCCATCCACAGTGGGGCCGTGGGGCCCGTAATCAGGGCCTCCGGAATCCCGCAGGACATGAGGAACAACGGCTACGAGGCGTACGGTGAGCTTGACTTCAAGGCAATCACCTACGACACTTGCGATGTCCAGGGCAGGGTCCTGGTAAGGCTAGACGAGACCTACCAGAGCATCGAGCTCATCAGGAGGGCAATCAAACAGCTGCCCCGGGGACCGATAGCCGTGAAGAACGAAAAGTTCCCG
>CAYLJH010000323.1:0-2096 GCA_964383685.1 uncultured Candidatus Bathyarchaeia archaeon
GGCACGAATTCCGGAATTCCGAATACCGCCAGAAGCGGAACGGCCAACAAAACGACGAACATTAAAAACGCTGTCAGATTTCCCCCCTGTAAATGCCCAGGGCGTCCAGCTCCTTGAAAAGGTCGATGTAGACGTCCATCCTCATCCTGATGGGGAGCTCGCCCGCGTTCTTCAGGTCCAACGCTGCCCTGATCTCTGAGCGGTCCACCGTGTCATAGACACATGTCAGGCCGTTCTCGGCGCACTCCGCGAGTATCTCCCTTGCCCCCTGGTATGATTGCGCCCTCGTCGGGACTGACCTTCCCTCCGGCCTGATGGCGTCAATGGCCGTCTCGTGGAGCCCGCCTACCGGTATCCCGCTGTCGTCCCTGTCGAACTCTCCCCCGACGGGGTCAGGCGTGTCCTTGCTGACGCCCGCTTTCTCGAAGGCGAGGCTGTTGGCCATGCTGAAGTGGCCCCCCACCGTTGACAGGATTATGGGATGATCCGTGCTGGCCTCGTCGAGCTCATATCTTGTCGGGTGGCGCTTCTCCGCTAGCTTGGAGTCGTCCTCCTGGTATCCGACCACCCATTCCCCTGCAGGGGTTACCGCTGCCCTCTCCTTGAGCTTTGCAACGAGGTCCTTTATCGAGTGGACCCCCGCCTCCTCGCTGAGGTCAACGTAGAGCAGCCGCCCTGCCCCCACGTTCATCATGTGGCAGTGGCTGTCGATGAGGCCCGGGATGACCGTCCTCCCCTTCAGGTCAATGACCTTGGTGCCTTCACCGACAAGTCCCTTGACCTCTTCATTTGATCCTACCTTGAGCAACCTGCCGTACTTCACCGCAACCGCCTCTGCCGTTGAATCACTGGGATCCATCGTCACTACCTTCCCGTTTACCAGAACCATGTCAGCGTGCATCTCATTGACCTTCCATCGATGATAATACATCTCCCCCTTATCCTAAATATTATATTCCCAAGAATCTCTCAGCAAACCATGTCAAGGCATATCGAGATCAGGGATATGGAGAAGAAATACGTCTACGGGACGTGGCGTTACGAGAACACGTGGAACCCCGTGATAATGGAGTCAGGCGAGGGCTGTTATATTACGGACCTGGACGGCAAGCGGTACCTGGACTTTTCATCCCAGCTCATGTGCAGCAACCTGGGCCACAGGAACCAGGCGGTCATAGACGCCATCACTGAGCAGGCCAACAAGCTCTGCTACGTTGCACCGGGTTTCGGCACCGTTCCCGCAGCCATGCTCGGGAAGAAGCTTGAGGAGATCACCCAGGAGGGGCTTGTCAAGAGCTTCCTCACAAACGGCGGCTCCGAGGCAAACGAGGCCGCCATCAAGATCGCCAGGATGTACACCGGCAAGGGCAAGTTCATCAGCAGGTACAGGTCGTGCCACGGGGCGCCCTCGGGGGCCGTAGCCCTCACCGGCGACCCCAGGACCCAGCACGCCGTGGGCATGGGCGGCGTCGTCAGGGCACCGGACTGTTACTGCTACAGGTGCCCCTTCGGCAAGGAGTACCCCGGCTGTGGCATCACCTGTGTCGAGCTCATCGATGAGATCATCAGGATGGAGGGCCCCAGCACCGTCGCCGGCGTTGTAATCGAGCCAATTGTCGGCAGCAACGGCATCCTTGTGCCCGTTGACGAGTACATCCCACGGCTCAGGGAGATATGCGACGAGCACGAGGTCCTACTGATCGCAGACGAGGTGATGTCGGGCTTCGGCAGGACGGGCAAGATGTTCTGCATGGAACACTGGGACGTGACCCCTGATATCATGTCAATGGCCAAGGGCATCACGGGGGCTTTCCTGCCGGTGGGTGCCACCATAACCAGCCAGGCCATCGCCGACCACTTTGACAAGCCTGGTAACCTGTTCAGCCACGGCCAGACCTACGCCATGCACCCAATGGGTTGCGCCGCCGCCATCGCCACCATCAAGGAGTACGAGAAACATAAGATCGTAGAGAACGCTGCCAAGATGGGCAGGTACATGGAGAAACGGCTCATCGAGCTCATGGAGACCCATAAATCAATAGGCGAGGTCCGGGGGAAGGGGCTGTTCTGGGGCGTAGAGCTCGTCAAGGACAGGG
>CAYLJH010000324.1:0-2090 GCA_964383685.1 uncultured Candidatus Bathyarchaeia archaeon
GGTGCATCGCTCCACCTGACGAGTATAGATGCCGTGGACACTGCCACGATGCTCACCAGCATGACGAGGTTCGGGGGGAACCTTGGCTCATCGCTCATGGTACAAAGTTATGGCCCTGGGAGATAAAACCCGCGTTTTTTTCAGTTATTACGGGTGTTATCGGAGAAAGACGGCGACTCGAAAATAACCTGATAAGAATGTTAATAAAACGGGTAAAGTGATTCATTGTTGGAGACTGCTGTGGAGCGCGAAACAAAGAAGATCGTCGAAGAAGAACTAGAAGCCAAGGTAAAGGAGATAGAGAACAGGTTTCAAGCCCAGATTGAAGAGGAACTTGACCTAGTCAAGGAGCAGCTCAAGGTAATAACCGCCTCAACGATCAGGATGGAGGAGATAGAGAAGGACTTCCAGCGTCACGTACACGAGGACCTGGAGGAGATCAGGAAAGAGCTGAAGGTAATCTCGACATCCACATCCAAGTTAGAGGGCGAGATCAGTGACAGGTGGAACATATTGGTCAAGCTCAGGAGCCACTCTTACGACAAGCTCATGTCAGAGTACAGGAAAGTAGAGAAGAAGATACTCATCGAAGGAAAGACCTCAGAAGACATACCCACTGAAGAGAAAAAGGAAATATGATCCTGGTTCAAAACCTCTCTGTCATTGTTTTCGTTATTACCATGGTTCTTATCGCAACGGAGTGGGTAGACCGGGTCTATGCCTCTCTCCTAGCGGCGGCGGCCATGCTTGTTATAGGAGCGATAACGCCGGATGAGGTCCTGCATCTTATTGACATCGAGATATTGGGTGTAATAGCCGGGATGATGCTGCTGGTGAACGGGGCAGAGAGATCGGGGATCTTCAACTGGATAGCTGTCAAGATATTGAACGCGTCAAAGAGCTCAAGAATGTTCGCGTTTAACCTCCTGCTCTTCACCACGTTCCTCTCGATGATCTTGAACAACATAGGTGCCATGCTGATCTCGGCCAGCATCACCATCACCATGACGAGGGCGCTGAAGATGAAGCCCGAGATGCTTCTGATCTTCCAGGCAATCGTGGCCAACCTGGGGGGGATGATGCTGCTGATGAGCTCCATCCCGAACATCATCATAGCCCTTGAGGGGGGCATTACCTTCCTTCAGTTCTCGTACAACATCGCGCCCCTTGGCATAATATTGTTCGGCTTAACGATCCTGATCTTTTTCAGGTTCTACTTGGATGACACCATAGGGGTGGTCAAGCAGGAGTTCCGCCCTGTGGATCAGGGAGAATGGGTCGATAACTTGGCGGCGTCCGGGGTAGACCCGGATATTAGAAAGGAGTTACGTTCCGAGGAGTTCAAAGAGTGGATCGGGCTAGCCGTCAAGGAGTTCGGGGTAATAAAATGGGGCCGAAAACACTCGGAGGCCGCGATAATCCTGGCGTTAACGATAACGGGCTTCATGGTCTATGACTTGATCGGGCTGACGCCGGCACTCGTGGCGATGATCGGGGGATGTGTAATGATGGGTTTCTCAGGCGAGGAGCCCTCAGAAGTCTTCAAGGAGATCGACTGGTCAACAGTCATCTTCCTTGCCGGCCTTTTCGTCATGATCAACGGCATGGTCAAGATCGGACTGATCGAGATACTATCGGTGAGCATCCTTGAAATGGCTGGACGGTGGCCGGACAGCCTCCACATCGCCGTGATGTGGCTATCAGGCTTGCCTTCAGGGCTCGTGGACAACATACCCTTGACAGCGACCTTCGCTCCCATACTATCAAGCTGGGTCCTAGGAGGGGTATCCCCAGATGTTTGGTGGGGCCTGGTGGTTGGTGCAAACCTTGGAGGAAACCTGACGCCTATCGGCTCCCCCAGCAACATAATCGTGCTGGGCGTTTCTGAGCGGGAAGGGCACCCTATATCAATGGGCAGGTTTTTCAAGATCTGTTTCCTGGTCACCATGGTTCACCTAGTCGTGTCGATGGTTTACCTGTACTTCATGTACAGCATCTGACCCGGCTAGGAGACAGTCATTCTGGGCCCGCGGAGGCGGGTATTAAATGTTAAACGTCCCTGAGGCGAGTCCTATGGGATAGAAATGGCA
>CAYLJH010000325.1:0-2086 GCA_964383685.1 uncultured Candidatus Bathyarchaeia archaeon
GTGAAGCCGGAGCTTGAGGTCTACGATACTGGCATGATAAACACAGCCAAGATGCTTTCTGCGGAAGGCGTATTTGTCCAGCCGGTCCACCTCCAGTTCGTCATGGTCGGCAGGACGGGTTTCTCGCCTAACCCTAAGACGCTTCTATACTGCGTCGAGGAGCTCCCAAAGGAATGGACCTGGAGCGTTTGTTCATTAGGCAGAACCGAGCTGCCCATAGGGGCTCTGGCGATGACCCTCAACGGCCACGTAAGGGTCGGCATGGAGGACAACATCTACCTGAAGAGGGGCGAACTGTTGAAGAGCAACGCCCAGCTGGTTGAGCGGGTGGTCACGATCGCCGAGGCGCTAAACATTGAGGTTGCCACGCCGGACGAGGCGAGGAAGATACTGAACCTGTAGGGGAAGGCATCGAAACTCAAGAATTAGCCGCAGCTCAAATAGATTGAAGCGGTCTTCCGTTTTTTTAATGTCCGAACTAGCCTTTTTTATCGAGTAATTAGAAAAAAGATGGAGTTATTTGCTGTATGCTTCCACAAGGTCCCTCGCGGTGATAATTCCCCTCAGCTCGTCGTTCTCATCCACCAACGGCAGCCTCTTGATCTTGTTAGTCGTCATGATGCTGGCTGCCTCAAAGACATTGACATCCAAGTCGGTGACCATTAGAGGTGTTGATGTCACTTCGCCTACCGGTGTTGAGAGTGGTTCCCTTTTAGCCATTATAGTTGTCAACAGGTCCCTCTCGGTGAATATGCCCATGGGCTTTCCCTCGCTCAGGATTACGACGCTGCCTATCCGCTTCTCTCCCATTATCTTGACGATCCTAGCAATAGAGATGTTCTTGTCAGCCGTCTCCACTAGCTTTGAGCCGTACATTAACGGCTTCGCCTCGGTCTCACAGGTCTCTGGTAGCCCTTTTATCAGGTCTGAGGCCGTGACAACGCCCACCAATGTACTCACTTTCATGACCGCCAGCCTGCCTTTCTTTCTGGTCATCGTCTGAGCCGCCTTCTTTATGGTGGCATCGTGGTTGATGGAGATTAGTGGCTTCGACATCACTCGACCAACCTTGACAGTAGCAGGATTCTTCCCTAGTGCCAATACATGGCTCATCAGGTCCCTCTCAGTGACTATGCCGACGTGGTCGTCATCCGCTGTGACTATAAGGCTCCCAATATGGTTTCTACCCATGAGCCTTGCTGCCTGTGCCATGTTCGCGGTGTCAGGTATTTTCTTTACGGGGTGGCTCATGATGTCCTGTACGCGCAGTGATCTGAGCCTTTTCTTCGTCGCCTCGCTTAGAGCTGTTGGAAACACTTTTTTCAGGGTCTGAACTATGACCATTTTTGTTCCCGCGTAATGGCTCACAGTCTACCTTAATATCCGTTTATGAAATGCCTGGATTGATAGGGGCACCAGTAAATTTAGGAAAAAAGGGTGGTTTAGGTTTTAACCCAGTCAGGTGTGAAGAGGGATATCGTGCGTGTCTTTTCTATGGGGCATTTCTGGAACACTTCTGAGCCTACGTATTTACCGAAATCATAGACATCTCCCTTCAGGATGAAACAACTTCCTTCCTTGACCCCGAAGGGTCCGAAAGGCCCGGTCATTTCGAGTTTAAACTCCTTGAGTGCTTCTTCGAAATCACCCCAAACTTTGCTTGGGTCGATATCAGCCATCTCTGCTTTGGGTTCTCCGAAAACAAGGTAATGTGTAAAAACCATGGTTTACACCATTAAACGCAAGCCAGTTCAGGTTATTAAAGGGTCAGAAAATGAGTCCTAGCCTAACAACCCTGATGTCTGCTAACGATCCTTGACAAATAGTGGAGTTAGGTCTCTTTCTCGACCTCGGTCAACGATTTATCGAGCAACTCGATGATCTCGTCAATCTCTCCCTTGGATGCGATAAGCGGGGGTGCTACAATAATGTGGTCTCCACTTACTCCATCAACAGTGCCAGTTCCAGGGTATACCAGTAACCCGTTATCAAAGCACTTGCTAACTACTCGTCCGTTGAACCCGGTCTCAGGCGCAAAAGGTTCCTTGGTCTCCTTGTCCTTGACGAACTCGATCCCGGAAAATAG
>CAYLJH010000326.1:0-2073 GCA_964383685.1 uncultured Candidatus Bathyarchaeia archaeon
GGATCAATGCTGGGATCAACGGGATGTTCCCCAACGAGGCCCGTTTCACCGACAGCTACGCTCTCAGGGAGAAGTACGGTGAGAAAGTGCTGCTTATGGGGAGCGTAAACAAGATGGCCTTGATCCAAGGGAAGAAGGCCATTGACAGGGAATTAGAGAAGCTTACCCCCCTCATCGAGGGGGGAGGGTTCATTCCCATGGTGGATCACAGGTGCCCCCCAGAGGTCTCCTACAACACCTATCAGTATTACCTCAGGAAAAAGAGGGAGTGGATCGGCAGGACAATGCCCTGAGAGCTAACGGATGCATCCCCAAATTCACTCAAACGCATATTCCTTGTCCAGAACGCCGGACTTATAACTGGAATTATCATGGTCTTCCTGCATACTTCTATAAACATAACACAACAAGTAACACTATGGTCCCCAAGTTCAAAGTGGTTCTAATTGGAGCTGGAAGCCACGTATTCGCAAAGAAGCTCATAACCGATGTACTGTCGTATCCTGAACTACGAGAAAGTACTATTTGCCTGATGGATTTAGACGAGGATCGGTTACAGTTAATCACCGCGTTCGCAAAGAAGACCGTCAATCAATATGGTTTTCCGACACGCATCGAGTCAACCACTGATCAAAAGACTGCTCTAGACGGGGCCAACTACGTTATCGTTTCCATCAGGGTTGGTGGGCACTCTACGAGACTCCACGACTTGGGAATCCCGGCTAAATACGGGGTAAAACAGGCAGTTGGGGATACCATTGGACCCGGCGGGGTCTTTTACGGTCTGAGACATGTGCCGGTCCTTCTAGGTATCTGCCACGACATGGAGCAGATTTGCCCGGGTGCCCTGCTTATCAACTATACGAACCCGATGGCCATACTGAACTGGGTGATGAACGATTATTCCAGCATCAAAAATGTTGGTCTATGCCACAGCGTGCAGAGCACCTCATCTGAGTTGGCGAGATACATACGGGCTCCTTATGATGAAATCTCGTACAGGGTGGCTGGCATCAACCACATGGCGTGGTTTCTGGAGTTTAAATGGAACAACGAAGACGCCTATCCACTGCTAAGAGAACGATTGGAGGACCCTAGCCTGTATAGCGATGAAAACGCGCACTGGGCAGGCCCTGACAATGTCAGGGTAAAGATATTCAAGACCTTTGGGTACTTCAACACGGAATCAAGTCAGCACATGTCCGAGTACGTGCCATATTTCAGAAAAAATGGGTCACTTTTTGAGGAGTATAACCTGGAATATGCCTATCTTCATGGGGAAGAGGAGCTTCATAAGCGTCTTAAACAGGAAGAGAGGATGCGGGTATTTGTTGCAGGTCCGGATAAGGTCGTCATCGAGAGAAGCGACGAGTATGCCGTCAAGATCATTCACTCCATCGAGACTGGGAAACCTTCGAGGATCAACGGGAACGTCAGAAATAATGGCTTAATAACTAACTTGCCGTGGGGTTGCAGCGTCGAGGTCCCGTGTCTGGTCGATAAATCAGGGATACAGCCAACGAAGATCGGTAAACTCCCGCCACAGTGCGCGGGGTTGAACAGGACCAACATCAATGTCCATGAGTTGGCGGTTCTTGCCTCGGTCGAGAAAAGTAAGACTCTGACAAGACAGGCGATATTGCTTGACCCTCTTACTAGTGCAATTCTAGGTATAGACGAGACACATCAGATGGTAGATGAGCTGTTTGAGGCGGAGAGTAAATATCTTATGGGTTTCAAGTGAAGCGGCGTGTGTTGTCATTCCGTTTTCTCCAAAAGTGTTAAGTTTGGTGTCATACTCCACGGTATGATTACGTTTCCTTTTTTGTGCCCTTTGTCAAAATACCTGTGTGACTACAACCTGTTCCAACGGATACGATAGTTGATGGGTAAAAAATGGGTAGAAGACTGGTAATTAATCCGAGTTCCCTTGTATATCCTCTACGTCTCTTGTTCTCAACATTTTTACCCCCAACGCCTCCCACTCAGCTTTACATGATTCCGCTTTCGATGAATCGATCTCCTTAATGGCATCAACCACGACCACCGCCTTATAACCCAAATCACGGGCAA
>CAYLJH010000327.1:0-2059 GCA_964383685.1 uncultured Candidatus Bathyarchaeia archaeon
GATCAGGAGCTGCAGCAGGTGGTAGATGGTGGTAAGCTCCGATTTCATGTCCTTGAAGTTGACGTTGAGCTTGTCCTCCTCCGGCAGTATCTCGTAGCGCCTGCTTAGGGCATCAATCAGGTGCCTGTTATCGTTGTAGAGTGACAGAATCTCAAGTGCCCTCTCAGTTACCTCGGCCAGATTCATGAAGTCCTCGATGAGCTTCTTCTGCCTGATGGTCAGCCTCTGGCTGCTTGGTACCAGCTGCTCTAGCCTCTCAAATATGCCCGCCTTCTGGGCACTGTATTCGAGATGAGTCCTGCTGATGTTACGGATCATTCCCTCAAGGCTGTCCATGGGGGATGCGCCATCCCTGTCGAGGACCAGCTTCGCGATGCTATCCTCGATGGTGCCCTCGTCGGATACAAGCCTTATCGTACTGACGAACTGTATTATCTCGTCGATCCACTTGTTGATCTGGTCCTGGATGCTCCTGACGTACAGGTTCTGGTCCTCGTCGTACCTGGGGCTTCCGTGGATCATCTGGTTGGTCTTTTCCTCAAAGTCCTCGGCGTTGAACGCGTTGGTCTTGATGAGGTAGTCCTTGTAGATCTCGCTTACCTCGACTTTCTTGAGTGCCAGCACGCTCTTGAGCTTGTTCATCATGTCAAGCTTCTCCTTCCTGATCTCTGCCAGCTGCTGCATCTTCTGCAGGTTGCTCTTGAACGCCTCGACGTAGGCGTCAACGGGGTAGTTGACCTTGATCATGCTCAACGTATGGATGGTATCATCGGTGAGGCCGACCTCGGTGCCTATGCCACTCATCAGGTCCGCCATGTCAAAGTCCATGAGGACGTAGATCATCTCCACGATCATCTGGTCCACCTCGTCTCGCGCCGCCATAATATTGCCCGTCTTGCTGTAGGCGGGCATCAACGGCAGGAACATAACGGTGTTGAACGGGTTCCTGTAGACCTCTCCCAGGCCCTGGGTCAGCAGGGCGTTCTTCTCCCTGTTGATGAGGGTGCCCAGCTCCTGGATTGCGTTGAACGCGCTGTAGCCCTTGGCCGGTGGGTCATCGCCCGTACAGGGGAGAACACATAGCCCCATGATCGGGACGCCGCTTCCAACTGCCTGCCTCAGGTGCCGCGCAAAGTCCATGGCCATCCCCGAACCCGTGCCGCCACCAAGGCCGAATACGATGAGGATGATTGGGCTGCTGATGCTGCTCAGGGCGCTGTCCTTGAACATGTTTGTAAAGCTCTTGATGATGCCCAGCTGGTAATAGTTGAGGTTGTAGATGGCCTTGGCCAGGCTCCTGCGCCTGCCCGCGCCGCCGGCCAGGGGCGGGATAGCCACCGTTGACTGGAGCCAGGGGTTGTACTCTTCGATCGTGATGCCCTCGTTCTCAAGGTGCTCCTCGAACTTGTTCTGGACGAAATCGAACATTGCCTCGGCGGACGGGAACTTTACGCTCTTGGCGATGACGTTAAGCCTCTCCTGGGGGATGCCCTTCCTCTTCATCTGGTCGAGGACCCTTTTGTAGGTGTCATCAAGGCTCTTGATGTCGGGGTCCGCGATGTCCATGGCCATCATGCTGAGCCTGGTGGCCCCGCTGTCCAGTAACTCCATGGTCTTCTCGTTCTTGAGGAAGTGTTCAACGATGTTTGTGCCAGCGCCTCCAAGACCGACAATGTGTATAACGCTTGAGTATCCTAGATTGCTCATTATGCTCTCTCCGTTTCCTTGAGTCTGTCATTTATATCGTCGAGCCTCTGTGCCAGTTTCCTGTCGATCCTGGAGGCGCGGCTCTGTACTGCCTCCATCTCCCTTATCTGATCCTCTATGACCATCTTGATGAACCCGAGTCGACTGTTTGTCCTTATGAACATGAATATGCCGAGGGCGGATATCACGAATAATCCACCGACGGCTGGAATAAAGTACTTCTCCATAAAGCTTGGGCCGGTCTGCACCGGCGGTGCCTCCACCTCAAGGTTGTTCAGAAGGTTGGTCGCCGAGATCACGAGACCCTGTCCCGCCTCCTCCTCGGCCAAAGCAACAAAGTTCTCGTATAATT
>CAYLJH010000328.1:0-2054 GCA_964383685.1 uncultured Candidatus Bathyarchaeia archaeon
GTGAGAAGGGAGAGGAGGTTATATTATGAGTCCAGGTGGATACGCAGGAAAATGGTTAGAGGTTGATCTGACGACAGGAAAGATGGAGGACGTCACGTTCCCTGACGAGATGCTTGAACAGTACTTCGGCGGAAGGGGCATGGCAACAAAGATACTATGGGACAGGCTTGGAGAGAACTGGGCCGAGCTTGACGCCCTATCCCCTGAGAACCTGCTTATATTCGCGACGGGCCCCATGACTGCGGTCTACCCCGGCGCACGAATATGCGTCAGCGGCAAGAGCCCGGTGAGCAACGGAGTTGTGGGAAGTACCGCAGCGACGGAGTTCGCGGTTGAGATCAAGAACGCCGGCTACGACGGTATCATAGTCTCAGGGAAATCACCCAAACCAGTCTACCTGCTTGTAACCGATGACGGGGCAGAGCTAATCGACGCGAGCCACCTCTGGGGGATCGACGGCGAGAAGACCCTAATCAAACTTAACAAGGAGATAACCGACCTCCTCACGAAGAGGCACCCTAACGTGGGCCTCTGGAAGGAGCCAGGGACCATGTACATCGGCCCCGCAGGCGAGAACCTGGTGAGGAACGCCTGCGTCATGACCAAGATGTGCCACGCGGCCGGTTACGGCGGCTATGGCAGCCTCATGGGCAGCAAGAACCTGAAGGCGGTTGCCGCCAAGAGCAGGAAGATCTTCCCCAAGGTGAACTCAACCGCAGCGGTCACGCTCATGGTTGACCAGGCGCACAAGGACCTCCAGCAGGTCTCAAGGTTCCGCCGCTGGGGCACAGGCTGGCTGGGCTACGGCGCGGGAGCCGACAGCAGCAGCGAGCCCGTCCGCAACTGGCAGGACGAGTGGCACGACGAGGTTTCAATGGGAGTCAACAGGTACGAGGACCGGTTCTGGGTCAAGAAGAAGTGGTCCGATTTCAACTGCACCCTGGGCTGCATGAAGGTAAGCTGCATCCAGAGCGGAAAGTGGAAGGGCGACATCACCGATGTGCCCGACTATGAGCTGCAGGCGTACTGCGGCACCAACCTGGGCATCTTCGACGCCGGGGACAACGTCCACATCAGCACCCTCATGGACAAGCTGGGGCATAGCGGCATCAACGCCCCCAACACAATGGGCTACGCCGCCGAGCTGTACCAGCGCGGAATCCTCACAGAGAAGGACATCGGGTTCAAGCTGGAATGGGGCGACACCGAGGCGTTCGACAAGCTCGCCCACATGATGGCATACCGCGAGGGAATCGGCGACATACTAGCCGAGGGCACCTACAGGGCGGCGCTAAAGATCGCCGAGATGAAGGGACTGAAGCCAGAGGAGACGCTGAAGTACGCGGTCCACGTCAAGGGCATCGAGATCGGGGCCCACGGCACCCGTAGCGACGCAGACTTTACTCACGACATGAACTACTCAGCAAGCGTACAGGGCGGAGACCACACGTCAACGGCAGGCGACGGCTTCTCAGAGATGAGCGGTGCCCTGTTCTACGACAGCGCGGTCTACTGCACGTTCACTGCTAGGGGCCCGAGCCCCGAGCTCCAGTGGGACATGCTCAAGGCCATCACGGGCTTCCAGCTGACCATGGACATGTGGAGGAGGGTCAACGGGCCCAGGATCATCACGCTGCAGAAGGCGCTGCTCCTATTGGGCGGCCCCGATGTGGTATGGGACCCCGTCAAAGACGACGAGAACCCCCCGAGGTTCTATGAGCCCCTGCCAAAGGGGCCCTACAAGGGACAGACCACTGACAAGGACCGCGTTGAGATACGCACACAGGCGTACTACGAGACCCTTGGGTGGGACGAGAGGGGCATCCCCACGAGGGAGACCCTTGAGAAGCTGGACATCGCGGACGTCGAGCCACTCATGGCCAAGCTACGGAAGTAGCGCCCTTTTCCCTTTATTCGATATGTTTTTCTCTGCATTTCGCAGTTTTTCTCCGGTTTACTAATCTTTTAATACGCTTCTAGCCGTGTAGATACTGATAAAATTCTGGTGAATCGATATGGCTAAACCAATTTGGATATCAAGAGACTACGAAGCC
>CAYLJH010000329.1:0-2054 GCA_964383685.1 uncultured Candidatus Bathyarchaeia archaeon
AGGGCCCTGATGAATACGTCCTGGGTCGAGTGGAAGGTAGTCTACGAGGACTTGGCAGCAAGCGACCTCAGCGGAGCGTCCATGCTGTTCATGGTCCTGGGAGACTCCTCACAGGTCTATTCGGCGGATGAGTTGAGTGCGGTCGACTCTTGGTTCACAGGAGGCAAGACTATCTATGTCGCCGCGGACAGCGATTACGGCACTGACCACTTAAGGCAGTACCAGGCAAACGCTGTACTGGAGAAGCTCGGCAGCAAGATGCGCATCGATGATGCCTCAGTTGAGGACGCAACCAGCAACGGCGGCGCACCCTACAGGGTTCTCGCTATCTCTGACAACGTAGCGTCAGAGTTCGAGTACCTGGTAGCAGGCGTCTCGCGCGGTCTGTTCCACGGACCGGCAGTCGTTGTTGGGTATTACGGAGGAAGCTATGTTGACCTCTCAGAGGACAGCGTTGATGACGTGTACGTCATTATGACTACAAGCTCTGACGGCATCATTGTGGACAACAATGAGCCTACACCAAACGTAATGGTTGCAGGCACAGAGGGCCAGTTCCGAGTTATGGTACTTGAGAAGAAGGCCGGTAACACTATCATCGCAGCGGGCGATGCCCCCTTCGGACAGTACATGGGCCTATACGGACCTGAGATGCTCAGGGCAGACCGTTACGGCGTGGACGCCACCCCACAGCAGGGAATGTACCTAGTCGAGAACATCCTGAGGTACGCGACATCATTCGGTGACGCAATCAGGGCACAGGAAACAGACATCAGAGGCAAGAAAGCGGAAATCACCAGTTACATGGCGGAAGTCGCGGGACTTGAGGACGATGTGGACACCCTGGGTGACGAGGTAAGCTCACTGGAGACAGAGGTCAGTACACTTGAATCAGACGTATCAGCGCTTGAGTCGGACAAGACCGGCCTAGAGGCAGACGTTGAAGCGGCCCTGAGCAGTGCATCCACGATGCAGCTCGCGGCGGTTGCGGCACTGGTCATAGGCGTGGTTGCCGGCTACTTCGTTGGCCCCATGATCAAGAAAGACTAAAACCTCCTTTTTTCTAACCTTTTTTATTATTTATCCCGCTAGAGATTTTAATGCCCCTCGATCTGGTCAACTATCATTGGCGAACCCAGTTAATGGAAGTTAAGAA
Organism: uncultured Candidatus Bathyarchaeia archaeon; assembly: GCA_964383685.1. Taxonomy (GTDB): domain Archaea; phylum Thermoproteota; class Bathyarchaeia; order TCS64; family TCS64; genus RBG-16-57-9. Next base: position 1,157 of record CAYLJH010000329.1, read on the forward strand.
CCAGATAGACGATGTTCCCTTGCACCGCTACGCCCACGCTTATCTCTGTGTAGCCGCTGCTCAGGATATTCGCCCTGTTGGCCCCTCCGTTGGCATCGTCCTTGGTGACCATATCCTGCACCATAAGTGATAGCACAATCTTGGGGTCCTGGCTTCCATCAGATCTCATGGCCACGTTCTCGCCCGTGTTTCCTGGCAGGTCAGGGTTATGCTCAAGAACGCCGGTCCTTGCCAGTGAGTCGGCAAAGGCTTGGGCGGCGTGGTCGGGGTTGTACTCCAGTTCAGGGAGGTCGTTGCGGTACCTGTACACGTTCACCTGCCCAACTGTGACCAGGTGGAGTTCAAGGTCACCCGATATCGAGCCCACGCCGGGAAGTGTCTGAGGACCGGATGCGAACATGATGATTCCAATAATGCTGACGACGCTCACGGCGACCAAGATTACCGCTATCGTTAGCTTGTTCTTTTGTGTGATTCGAGACTGTGATTGCCTCCGGCGAGGTGCCTCAACTTGATTAGATGCTAGATTTGATAGTGGCTCGGTAACAGTGGACTGCTCCGGCTCCTCCGGAACATCGAAGCTTCTGGTTTCATTGTACGATATGCAGTTGTGTTCCGCTGGAGAGTAATGTTCGGGACAGAATCTAATACCGCAGTGTGAACAACTAGAGGTTTCATCCTCCTTTCCGCAGTAATAACACAGACCCATTTGCATCACCGTTGATTGAACTATTTCATCATGTCGTCAATTGTAACCAATAATTCATCGATCTGGAAAGGCTTTGACATATATCTTTCAGCCCCAGCATCCTTGGCGTACCCCCGGTCTACCGAACGGTTCAGAGCAGACAGTATCAGTACGGGAATTTTTTTCGTGTCCTGCCTGCCCTTGATCAAC
>CAYLJH010000330.1:0-2037 GCA_964383685.1 uncultured Candidatus Bathyarchaeia archaeon
GTTCGGCCAGGTCAGCCTTTACCTCGTTTTTCTCCGCAAGAGTCTCCGAGATGTACCTCTGCCTGAGATACGCGGACAGTACGCCCGCGATAAAGATGGAGGAGTAGCCCCACCTCATTGCAAGTCTCATGCCGTACTGGTCAACCACCGAGCCGAAGAAGGCGGGTGACAGAATTCCAACAATCCTGGGTCCAACTATCCACAAGGCGAAACTCAGCGAGCGGGTCTCGGGCTGAGTTGAGTCTGCTATTATTGAGTTCATGGACGGCCCCCTGATCCCGAAGAGAAGCGCCTCCAGAACTGAGGCTATCAACAGGAACCGGTAATCTGGCGCAAATGCCCTGATGAGGGAAATACAGGCAAGAAGGTACGTCATGGTAAAGAGTATCCTCTTACGTCCAATCCTGTCAGTGAGGTACCCACCCAGGATCACGGGGACTATCTTGATGAGGGCCGAGACCCCGAGGATCTTCCCGATCATCGCGTAGTCACCGCCCAGCTCAAGCACGTACAACGCATAGAAGGGCATGGTGAGGTTACCTGTAAGTGACCACAGCGACGAGCTGGCTATCATTACAGCCAGGTTTCCCTTGAGCACGGAACGGATCTTCTTGATTTGACCTGACATATTATACACTTTTTCTGGCTGCTAGATGGTTCAATAAACGGGGAACGAGGGATGAATCCGAAAAAACTAGTAACGCCTAAGCATACGTTCCACAACCAGTTCATCTACTTTTATCAATAATTTAAAGATACCTCAAGATGAAGTTTGGAAAGATAGTATCAGATGTTGGAGAGGAACTCGCTGACCTGCTCAAGGCCATCCTCAAGGAGCTTCCTGTTGTTCCCGTAACCTATTCTCAGATATCCGGGCAGGTCGAAGCAGTCACCGGGCACCAGGAACGTGCTCTTCTCCTTGATTAACCTGAGGCAGAGTTCCGATGCCTTCATCTCAACGTGGTGCTTGATGAACGCGACGCTGCCAGCCGTGGGTCTCACCCAGTCCAGGAGGGGCTCATTAGATATCCATTCGTCCAGCATCTGCCAGTTTTCGCGCACTATCTTGTTGTTCCGCTCAAGTATCCTGTCGATGTGGGGCATGGCCTCTGCGGCAAGCGCCTCGTCAAGCATGGACTTGCTGATGGTGGTGTAATCCCTCCTCAGCATGAACTGGTAGACCGTCTCCTCATTGCTGGTAATCCAGCCCAGGCGTAGCCCGGTCAGGCTGAACGACTTGCTAAAGCTGCCAACCGCTATCCCCTTGTCGTAGATATCAACAACGGATGGTACCTCGTCATTGGGGTCAATGTACAGCCCCCTGTACGCCTCATCCGAGTGGACGTAAGCGTCAGCATCCTCAGCGATCTCGCAGATGCCCCTCAGCGTCGGCTCGTCAATGAGGCTACCGCAGGGGTTGTTCGGGTTGTTGAGCACGATAATCTTCGTCTTGCCATCAACGTGCTCCTTGAGCTGTTCAAGATCGGGTAGCCACCCATTCTCCGGTTTCAGATCCAGTATCTTGATGTTTGCCCCGAACCCCTTCGGGACGCTGAACAGCTGCTGGTACGTGGGTGCGACCGATATCACCGTGTCCCCCGGTTCGACGATGCTGTAGAAGCTGTTGAAGTTCGCCTCGATGGCTCCCCCCGTCACCAGTACGTTCTTGGGGTCAACGTCCTTGTACAGGTCGGCTATCCCCTCCCTGAGCTTTGAGTTCCCCTCGATGTACCCATAGGTGAGCTGTTTATGCTGGAAATCATCGAAGAAATCCTGTTTTCCGACAAATTCAAGAAACTCGGCTAGGGTAAACGGGTCAACACATGTCTCGGCAAGGTTGTACTCCACGTTGTACTCTACCCCTGAGGTTGTAAAACCATACTCGTATTTGTTCATCCATCGTTCAACTTCGAAGGTATCCACTTTCATGCTATCCTCACCATTGTTGACATGGTTAATCATATAGCTAGTTTAAATTATCGTCTAATGATAGCGCGCACTCATTTTGTCACAACATGTCACGACTTGTCCACTATT
>CAYLJH010000331.1:0-2025 GCA_964383685.1 uncultured Candidatus Bathyarchaeia archaeon
TGCTCGCATTTGAATTATTGCATGATGGCGCATTGCCTGGTTTTTAGGTCATAATGTATAATCTTTAACAATTCTGTATTTTAGAATTTTTCAGAGACACGTTTTCTATATTTGTTCCTAGCATTTTTAATCGTCTTATAGTCCAGAAACAATTTCTCAGAAATAGTATCGCTCTAGTGAATGCTTACGTAGACCTTCATCAAGTTTATTGTTTCTCTACCCAAAGCCTTAGTTCATTCAGATCCAAACGTGAATGGCCTCAATGCCAATTCTCTTTGATCCATGTCGAGGTCATACAAGAATCTCTTTATTGATCTCATCCTGCGCGTACGGCGCAATCTTAGCCAATAATTAACGCTTATCTCATTCATTATTCCCCGACATGTTTGTGAGAGGGTTTAGATTTGAACGGAGATTTCCACCTTGATCCCTCGGTTTGAGAAACATCAATGACCCTGTACCCTTTACGCTCAAGGATGGGTGGCATATCCCTGACCCCTCTAATTCTTAACGGCGTTAAATATTTAATACGTCCCATACATTACAAGTACATACAATGAAGCCGCCATGCATGATCGTGGTCAAGGACATACTCCCATCAATCCGGGTCCTGATAGCCAGGGAGCTTTTCGGAAAGCACGGGCTGAAAAAATCAAAGGTGGCCAACCTGATGGGCCTGACCCCCGCCGCGATAACCCAGTACCTTAACACCACGAGGGGCGACAACTCGAAGGTCATCGAGGGTTCCGTGAAAATCAGGGAGCTGATCACTGATATCTCGAAGGACATGGTTCAGGGGAAAAGTCCTCCTGATATGCTGTTGCTAAAGATGTGCATGATATGCCAAATTGTGCGGACCGAGGGACTGATGTGCGAGCTACACATGCAAGCAATGCCCGGGTTGAGATCAGTACAGCCCTGCGCGTGCTCTCTGGGTTTAGTCGGAACCCTTAAAGCGTTGGAATCCAGCTAGTCGAGTTTTTTCATTTTATAAATTACAATCCACTTAGCTGCAATTCACATAAAACTCATTAACGCATAACGCCCCCTCAAACTAACTCAACTTATTGAAGCCAGAGGCTGCGCCGCATGTCATCCCTGAAACAATCAGTCCAGACCGTGCTTTCAAACAGGAACGTGATGGCCGTAACGGTCACCCGGAGCATCGAGATGTTCGCCATGTTCCTCTGGCGGCCGTTCTGGGGGCTGTACATACTGGAGCTGGGCGGCTCCAAGAGCTCAATCGGGTTACTGACCACGATAGCCTCACTGACGACGCTGCTGGTACAGCTACCGGGAGGCATCATATCAGACAGGTTTGGGCGGAAGCGTGTAATCCTCCTCGCCTCGGTGCTGGGGTTCCTGCCGCCGATAATATACAGGTACTCGACCCACTGGACGACGCTGATACTCGGGGCCGTCGCGGCATCCGTGGCCACCCTCGCTATGCCGGCGCTGAACGCGTTGATAGCTGACTCGTTGCCCAAGGAGAACCGGGCCACGGGGTTCGGTGCCTCTTCGATGGCGTGGTACCTGTCGATTTCAGTCTCGATCCCGATTGGCGGCTACATTCTGGATAAACTCGGCGTCGTAATGGGCACCCAGCTGGGCCTCACTGTGTCCCTCCTCCTGGCCATTCCCGTTTTGCTGCTCAGGTGGTGGTACATAGAGGAAACCGTTGACGTGAAACCAAAGGAGAGCGTGAAGCCCCGGTTCTCTTTAACTCAGTTGAAAGATGTCCCCGGCGAGATATGGAAGCTCATCCTGGTCGCCATCCTCAGCAGCTTCGGCTTCCAGGTCTTCTGGTCCTACGTGGTGGTGTACAGCGTCGAGGAGATAGGGGTGACCATGATGCAGTGGAGCTACATCAGCACCATCGCTAACTTCGCGGCCGCCTGCTTCATGATCCCCAGCGGGTACCTCTCGGACAGGATGGGGCGGAAGAAGATAATCGTCCTCTCCCAACTCGGGCTATCCCTCTCCAGCCTACTCTACGCCATCTCCACGGGGTACCCCGGCATCATA
>CAYLJH010000332.1:0-2024 GCA_964383685.1 uncultured Candidatus Bathyarchaeia archaeon
CCTCATCACCATGGACTTCAAGGCGTACATCGGCGCACCCGAGGAGTACGACAGTGTCAGCATCAAAGGGGTACCACCGATCAACAACAAGATCACTCCATGCGTACACGGGGACCACGGCACCATCGCCATGACAACAAACATGATCCCCCACGTCATCAACGCCGAGCCAGGACTCAAGACCATGGCAGAGCTACCGACGCCCCACGCAACCCCAGCCCACTTTGGCAAGTACGTGAAGTAAAACCTATACGTGATCCGTTAGGATCACATCATTTTCTCTAAATTCTATGTGTTTGAGCCAGTTCTCGTCGTCTCGTGTCGGATGGTCCTCAAGTTTATGCGTTCCCCGGCTCTCATGTCTCAGATATGCAGCTTTGGCGACGAGCAACGCGATCGTTGAGAGGTTTCGATCCTCAATTATCTCACGTGTGATTGACTGCTGAAAGTTGTGCTCAGTTCTCTCCTTTATCCCTATTAACATCTGTTCAGCGGACTCCATCGAGCCCAGTTTTCGGATTATCCCATAGTTGTCCCACATGAGTTCCTGCAGTTGAGTTCTCAAACTGATAATGTTCGACCCTGAAGGTGTTTGCTTGATAACTTTCTCCAACGCAAATACCTCGCTGCCCTCTTGGATTCTCTCGGCTGCCATGTGTGGGAAGGTCATGCACTCCAGTGTTGAGTTGCTTGCCAGCCTATTTGCCCCATGGACGCCTGAACAGGACGCCTCACCGAAGGCGAGCAGCCCCTGAATCGAGGTCTCGCCGTACTGGTTGACCTTGATGCCTCCGCACATGTAATGGGCGGCAGGGGATACGGGTATCAGGTCGGCTTCCATGCGGAACCCGCGTTCAAGGCATTCCTTGTAGATGCCAGGGAACCGGGATGTGAGGTATTTCTCCCCCCTTTCGCGGATATCAATGTAGACTGGTCCCTTCTTTTGTTCCTCAACGATGGCGCGGGAGACAACATCGCGCGGGGCTAGGTCGTGGAGTGCGTGGTACCTCGGCATAAACGCCACGCCATCGCTGTTCACGAGTATTCCGCCTTCCCCCCTGACGGCCTCGCTGACCAGGAAGAAGGGGCTTGAGCCGTGGTCAAGGATTGACGGGTGGAACTGGTAGAACTCCATGTCCCGCATCACGGCCCCTGCCCGGTAAGCCATGGCAACGCCGTCTCCGGTGGCGATGACCGGGTTTGACGTCTTGGAGTAGAGCTGCCCCGAGCCCCCCGTGCATAGTACTGTTGAGTCTGCCCTGAACTCGACCAGCTCGCCCTTGTCGTTAAGGGATGTCAGGCCCACGCATCGCCCATCCTCGACCAGCAGATCGATGGCCATTACGTTCTCGTGCAGCCTGATGTTTGGGTAAGATACCGCGTTATCGATGAGAGTGCTCTGGACCGAGTGCCCTGTTATATCCCCGGCGTGGACGACGCGCCTCGCGGAGTGCCCTCCCTCGCGGGTCAGGTCAAGCTCCCCGCCGTGGTAGCTGAACTCGACGCCCATGTCCATGAGCCACTGGATCTCCCCCGGCCCGTACCTCACCATGAGCTCAACGGCCCCCCTGTCACCCAGCCCCTGACCCACATGAAGGGTATCACCCACGTGCTTCTCAAAGTTATCAGGCAGACGCTGGACAGCCGCAATCCCACCCTGCGCCCTGCTGCTGTTAGAGTCCATGAGATCAGACTTTGATAGAACGGTAACCCTGCACTTCCCTGATGCCCTCAACGCAAAGCTGAGGCCCGCCAAGCCCGCCCCCACAACGAGATAGTTCCCCGTATCATTCACCTGCGCGTTCAGTGATTGAAAGACTAAACCACAATAAATGTATTGGTCGAGTTAGTGCTGAGGGTTGAATTAAACCCAAACCCTCGACATAATCCCTTGATTCTGTTTAAACTCCAATCATACACAGAAACACACCCAAAACAAAAGGGGGAGGGGGGTACACCTTCAAAGAAACATCCAAGCCCTGTTTCGCCTAAGAATCCCTAAAACAGCCCCATTACGGTCTCAA
>CAYLJH010000333.1:0-2012 GCA_964383685.1 uncultured Candidatus Bathyarchaeia archaeon
AGGCCAGGGCAGACCGTGATACACCTTGTACAACCACCGCATCTGTCGTCCAGCGCCACGGCAGGAGTGCTGAGACCGTCCTTCTTGATGCCGTCATCCTGACACACGTAGGCGCAAGGGTTGCACGGAATGGACTCGATGCACTCGATAACAGCCACCCGTCCCTTCTCCACCCTCTCCCTTGACGGGAGAACGTGCTCCAGCTCTTCCCGCGTATAATATCCCCGCTGAAGGGCGTTCAGTTCTTGCTCCTGTGTCATCTTGATGCCTCCCTGATTATCAGCCGTTTTTCACAGCTGCTTCAAATATCGGGTTGAAACGACGGCTTTTATACCTGACCCAAAATGATCGATGTGCTCATTTTTCACTGTGCATATTGGAATATTCTTACAAAATAAACAAACAATGTGCATTTATTGTACAAAGCTGGAGTTTATCAGGTCACTGATGTTGAATTTTGTACAATGCTTCATATTAGCATGTAACTGATTGTGGTGAAAAGTACGAGCTTATATCAGCATAAGAATTATATCTTTCAGGGTTAACTGAAATATGTGAGTCCCAATCACAGGAAGTTCTGGGTGAGTTCAATCGTACTTGCTCTTACCTTTCTAAGTACTGCAATTATCTTTTCCTATGATGCCCTGACATCGATATCATTGATGTCTTTAGTGCGAGCAATTGGTTCCACATCGATTTGGGCGATAGGTCAGGCAGTCCTTTACAAACGGTACTATGTTGGGGTGAAACCGAGGTACCCGTTGGGTGTCGCGGACCAGGACGACATCTATTTTCCGAGGTTCAACATCCCTCGTCCCCTGTACCTAGATGAAAGAGAACGAAAAAAGAAAGAGATCGCGCGGCAAGAATACCCTGAGCCAGAAAAAAAGTCATCAAGGGATTACCCCAATTAATGTGCTAGAAATATAGGGAGTTTTTTAGAAAAAATTAGGGGTACTCCTCGATGAGTGTCTCCCTGACATCATCATCGAGTGGGCCTTCCCCGTCCACCATGTCGTGGAACGTTGTGAACACCCGCTTGAGCTTTCTCCAGTCGGGCACGTAGACCCTGCTGAACCAGAGCCTGCTGCTGTCAACGTCCTCGTCCTCGATCTCCCAGCGGTAATCGTCAAGTCGTTCCTCGCTGATGACGTGGGCGTGTCCGTATGGCCCCTCATGTGAAGGTGCCTCAAGCGCCATGACGCCGTCAGCCCCGTGGGCGAACGCGTACAGTAGGTGCTCCTTCTTGAGGCGGGCCATACTTGGCAGCGGGATTATCCTGATGCTGCTCGGGTAGCTGAGCCTCGCAAGTCCGGCAAGGTCAACCGCCGTGTAGGCGATCGCACGCTCAACGAAGGCGATTATCTTGACCTCGGCCTCGCTTCCCTCAAGGGCGCCCCTGATGGATGCTTTGAGCTGTGCCTCTGTCAAGCCCTGCTGCTCCAGAGCGTTCTCCTCACATGCCGGGATACATGCCCCGCACCCGCTGCACATGATATCGTTGATCACGGGCAGGCCGTCCATCATGGTGATGGCGCTTTCTGGGCATACCTTGACGCAGTCCTCGCAGCCCGTACAGACATCCGGGTAGGCCAGGTAAGCCTTGTCCGGGTCGATAATTCTGTCGCCGTTGAGGAAGTTAACCACCTTCATGGCGGCTGCCTCTGCCTCGGCTGTTGTGCTCTGGATGTCTTTGGGTCCGATGACCATTCCACACGCGTAGATGCCCTCTCTCTTGGTGCTGACAGGGTCAATTTTCGGGTGCTTCTCCAGCACGAACTTGTCCTCGTCGGAGGGGACCCTCAGGGCCTCCGCTAATTTCAGTGAGTCCTCGGTGGCTATAACGGGAGGTGCAAGTATGACGAGGTCTGCCGGGTACTCAACCATCCTGTTGAGCATCATGTCCTCGCTTCTGACCAGTACTTGATCGCCTTGGGGGACGATCTCGGTTACCTTGCCCTTGACGAAGATGGCTCCCTTCTCCTGGGTTGCCCTGTAGAACTCCTCGTACC
>CAYLJH010000334.1:0-1986 GCA_964383685.1 uncultured Candidatus Bathyarchaeia archaeon
TGTGTCAGGTTCTCGGAGGTACCGGAGACCGGCGTCATAGTGCAGGCTGCTCCAATAATGGACGGCGTCGCGCCACACATGTACGAGAGCTTCCGGGCGGACAAGACCATGGAGACCGTTGATGTCGCACAGGTGCTCAGGGACACGAAGGCGGACATGTTAATCAATTACCTTCCAGTGGGCAGCCTTGAGGCATCGGAGATGTATGCCCAGGCTTGCCTCGACGCGGGCTGCGCTTTCCTCAACTGCATCCCGGCATTCATCGTCAGCGACCCTGTGTGGGCACAAAAGTTCGTGGACGCGGGGCTGCCGATAGCGGGTGACGATATCAAGAGCCAGGTCGGGGCCACCATCCTCCACAGGGTAGTTGCGCGGCTGTTCTACGACAGGGGCGTATTGCTTGACTCAACCTACCAGCTCAACATAGGCGGCAACACCGATTTCGAGAACATGACCGTCGAGAACAGGCTTCAGACCAAGAGGATCAGCAAGACCGAGGCCGTACAGAGCCTCATATCCTACGATCTGCCTACCAGGATTGGCCCAAGCGACTATGTCCCGTTCCTCGAAGACCAGAAGGTCTGCTACATCAGGATCAACAGCCACAGCTTCGGTAACCTGCCCATCACCTTTGACGCAAAACTGGTGGTCAATGACAGCCCCAACAGCGCGGGTGTGGTCATCGACGCGGTCAGGGCCGTGAAGATAGCCCTTGACAGGGGAATAAGCGGGCCGCTGCTAGGCATCAGCAGCTACAGCTTCAAGCACCCGCCCCAGCAGGTGACTGACGACAAGGCTCACCAGTGGGTAGAAGATTATATCGAGGGAAAGGTCGAGCGTTAAAGCCAGAGCTTTAGCTCGGCTTCCGCTTCCTCGGGGTTACCCGAGGCGTGGATAAGGTTCTCCACCGCACGGCCCTCTTCCGTGCTTTTTGCGATACTATCAACGCCAAGGTCGCCGCGCACGGTTCCCTTGTCAGCGGTGCTGGGGTCGGTGTAACCCGTGATCCTCCTGACCTCCTTGATGGCGTCCTCGCCGCCAAGCTTGATGGCAAGAACAGGGGCCCTGCTGAAGTAGCCCCTGAGCGCGGTGAGCACCTTCAGGCCGTGTGCCTCAGCGTCTTTTATGGAGGGAACGGCTGCCTGGGCCTTCTTCCCTATGCTGAGTGCCATGGTGTCGGGATAGTGGATGATCAACCTCTCCTTGGTCACCTTCTCGTAGAACTTCATGTCGAGGACCTTCAGGCCAGCGTCCTCGTAGTACTTTATGATGCTGCCCGCCTTGTTCCTCTCAAGGGCATCGGGCTTTAGGATAACAAGAGTTTCCTGGTACATGGGTGAAACGGGTCAGGTGGACCGTTTAAAGGTTTGGCGAATAAAAGGAGAAGAGTTTGTGTTACTTGGCACGGTCGTAGGTGATAGCCCGGAAGGGTATCGCAGCAAGTTCCTTGATGGAATCAATCGTCAGATCGGCACGGTTAGCGTTGAAGAACTCCTCGTGACCCGCCTCGTAGACCTTGGCAAGCGGGTCAGATTTCATTAACATGTGCATCCTGATGGCCCCAGGCCCTAGTCGGGTGCTGAAATCACATACAGGACATACGAATCTGTCGATGATGTCCTCGCCCTCATCGAACGAGACATATTTTCTCAGTTTCTCGGGGATCTGTGTATCCATTTTTTCCCCGTTAAATATATGATCGGATCGATCAATATATCAATTATTGACAATTTATCATAAACTCTACGTTTTTAGCTGGTTTAAATAAAAAATTTTAACCCCGTCAAAATGGGGTAATCTCAAATGAGATCAGGATTTACCTGCGCTGTTTAGTACTCCAGGCCTCGGTCCACTTGAATTTACGTGGGTCTCGGCGTTGTACGACTGCGCTGGTCAGGCACTTGCTTCCACAGAATCTCAGTACCCTGCCGTCTCGGCGTACAAAGTTCCTGCCAGTGCCAGGTGCGATTGCGGTGCCGCAGAAGC
>CAYLJH010000335.1:0-1976 GCA_964383685.1 uncultured Candidatus Bathyarchaeia archaeon
ACGGAACATGGGGATAACATTGTCAATATTCACCTTGACAGGATGGAGTCAATACTGCAAGGGGAACTAGCAAGATCATCCCCTGAATAGGGGAAATTACGTCCTAATCCTTCCAACTACAGGTCTTTTTTATTGGCGTACACTATCTCGCCACCAATTATCGTCATCTCAACCTCGATGTTTTTCAGTTGTTCGGGCTCGACCGTCAGCGGGTTTTCGGACAGGATAGCTAGGTCGGCAAGTTTACCCTCCTCTAACGTACCCTTCATGTCCTCCTCGAAACTGGCGTACGCGCCGTTCACCGTGTGAATCTTGAGGGATTCGAGAACAGAAACATTTTCGTCCTTGTCGATAACTGAACCATTCTTTGTTCTCCGGGTAACAGCGAATGCCATCCCCAGCAATGGGGTCGGGTACGCCAGCGGTGGTCTAGCCCTCCGTTTTATCGGCACGGTGGGCGAGTCGGAGCCACCGGATATGTTGATTCCCCCATAGATGATCGAGCTGTAGGCGACCTTCATGACATCAGGAGGGTACTTGGGATCAAGCTTGTACACTATCTCGGGTTGGGCGGCCACAATTATTTCGATTTTCCTCGCCCGTTCAAGGATATCACTGTCAATATTGTCGGCGTGCTCTATCCTGTGTCGGTGGTCCTGCCTAGGCGTGCCTTTCAGCGCCTCCTCAAGGGCATCAAGAGCGTTTCGCATCTCGTTGATGTTCGTCGCGTGTATCGAGAGCTGGAGCATGGATTGATTTGCCTCCTTCACCCTCGCCTTGAACTCCGGGACAGACATCCTGTCATCGGCGAACAGCTTGACCATGCCCATCCTCAGCCGGTCTCGAATTGGCTCGGTTCCAATCCCCTCATGGATATAGCGTTCAAGTGGGATGTCCCTGTTCCTGTCACAGCCGAGATAGAGCCTGAGCGGGGTCCTGCCGTCGCGTACCGCGTTCCTGAAGGCGCGGAGGGCGTTGGGCGGGAGCTGAGGGTCATGGATTGAAGTGATCCCTGCCTCCAGGACCTTCATGCTTGCTATCTCGATGGCGTGTATCAGCTCGGATTCCGGTAGATCAGAGTCAACGGGGTCGAGGGTGGGTACGTTGGCCACCTGATACAGTAATTTTTCGTCGTTTACCCTGATAACCCCGGTGGGTTCACCTGTAATGGGATACGTATCAAAGGTCACACCTGTTCTCTGTTGCATGTCCACCTTCGCCATTGCTTGGCTGTTCACGATGCATGTCAGGTAGTCCAGGCTCTCCAGGTACACGGGGTTTTCAGGTGAAACCGAGTCTAGTTCCCTGATATCAGGCAGTTCATCCATCTTGGTTTCATCGAACCCGTACCCCTTGACCCAGTTTCCCAGGGGGGTATCACGGACAACTGCTCTCAGCCTGGATAGCAGTGACACCTTCGTGGTTAACCCACACAGGTCAATGACCTGCATGTCCAGACCCAGGCTGATGAGGTGGATGTGGCTGTCAATGAACCCGGGGACTGCGGTTTTTCCCCCTAGATCGATGACTTTTGTATCCTCACCCTGATGGGGTTTAACATCAGCGTTTGACCCGACCTGAATAATCTTCCCCTCCTTGACGGCCAGGGCGGAGGCGGTCGGTGCTTTATCGTTTAAAGTTAAGAAATTCCCGTTGTATAGTATCATGTCAGCCTGCATTCTGGTTCAAACTCCTGTCACCGTTCGATCAAAGACCCTTCCTTGATGTATTTTTCACGTTCGTCAGGGAACGTGTTGAAGTATATAATGTTCCCATCATGGTCAATAATCTCGGCGCTCCACGATCCGTCATGTTCGATGTGCGCCGGTTTAGTGAAGTCGAGACCCGCATCAACCCCTTCCCTGTAGATGGACTTGATGTCCCCACCTCGGAAATTTAGGAGGTTGTTATCGATGTGCCCCTGGAAGAGGCAGAGAACCATGTTGTTGTGCTGGAGTACTGCCCAGTTGTCCTCT
>CAYLJH010000336.1:0-1066 GCA_964383685.1 uncultured Candidatus Bathyarchaeia archaeon
GTTCATGGGGGCTTCAAACAAGCCAGCCGGAGAGGCCGCCTCGTTGAGGATGATACTTGGGTAATATGACATAGGAGGATTGCCTATTGGGTGAAGCCCGGTCGTGGTGAACACGGCCTCGTCTTTGTACGTGGCGTGCGTCCATATGTAGACGGGGGAGTTGAAGGTAAAGGCAAGCTCTGTATCGAAGAACCGGGCGGCCTGGTAGAATGCGATGTACATCTCTGCCATTGCCTCCCTGTGGTCCTCCCTTTCGAGGGACGAGGTATCAGGCCCGTTCTTTACAACCAAAGTCATGTCCATGTCCTCGATTGTATCAAAGCTGTATGGGCCCAGTACAAGGAAGGCGATGTCAGTTTTGGATTGCTTCTCATCAAACAAGTAGAAAGTTCCCTGCCGGTCAAGAAAGTCTATTTTAAAGTAATAATCAACACCGTCACCAATGCTAGGAGAGTTGACTATTGTGAACTCGCCATTTCCTCCAGTGAAAGTGCCCTCAACTATGATGTTTGTGACCAAAGACACCGCGATTTCTGGGAGAGGGTTCCCGTGTTTGTCGATTTTTGTCCCCGAGATGAGGGGGCGCGCTCCGACCTGCACCTGTTTATCTATGGAGGCAAACCGCCCGTCTTTTCCAATGACCTTCAACTCAACCGAGAACACCTCCTCGTATGGGGGCGTCCATGTCCACGTGACCTGGTTGTACGCGGCGTTCTGGTGGGCACCATCGATATACCAGAATATCTCGTCAACCTGTGTGCCCGTTGCCTGAATGTCCGCCGAGAATGTGACCGGAGCTCCAGTTGCCGGTGCTGCCGGTGTCCATGTAAAGTCAGGTGAAATCTCGCTGCTGGATGCAACTGTAAAGTCAAGTTCCTTTGAGTAAAGGCTTGATCCATCATAGAGCTCAAGGGTGACCGTGTGGGGTCCAGATGTCGGCTCATCCCAGATCCAAGCCGCATCAGTCCCCGCGTACTCCACATAGTAGTCGTCAAGGTACCATGACCGTGTTAACTCCGGTACTCCGAGGACCGTGCTGCCGTCCATAAATGTGACCTGTTCACCT
>CAYLJH010000336.1:1076-1969 GCA_964383685.1 uncultured Candidatus Bathyarchaeia archaeon
CGGTGTTACCTCAGGCGCCCCCAGGTTGGTTACCGTGATCCATTCGGTGAAACTGTCAGAGGCCCCCGTGGAGTCCTTGATCATCAAAGTGACCATGATCTCTCCTGCGTTGGGGTTAATCCAGTCCCAGCTCGACGCGCCCTGGATATCAGGGTCAAGGTCCCCATCCACAAACCATAGGTAACTGGTTATCGATGCGTCACTTGTTGAAGTACTCGTCACGGTTAACGTGTCCAAGGTGGTTGGGTTCTGGGGACTCCACGTGAACCCTGCTTGAAGGCTTGATTCACCGGGCACCTCATCTAGGGTCTCGATGTAAAAGTCACCAGAAAACCCGTAGTAGTGGTGCCACTGCTCGGTGTAAGTCCATGGGGTACCTGGAGTTTCTATATCCTCGTAGAGGTGCACGTATGGAGTTACCCGGAACGTCACTGTTACACCTATGTCGATGTACATCGAGCTCCCCTCGCCTACATAGATCCAGCCATCTACCTCGCTGCTGGACACGGGCAGGTATCTGTCTGGTCTGGTGCTAGGGTCATTGTATTTCATGTAGATATCCGGGGACCCCCCAGTGTCTATCCTGTTCCTGACCTCAGCAACCGAGGACCCTGAATATGGGCTGGTGTAAGAGAACGTGAAAGTGGGCCTGTCATCGTAGGTGATGGTCTCCCAGTTTTCGTTCACGTACCTGAATTTACCTGACTGCCAGAAAACTGACCCCATACTGTATTCATTTGTAGCGACAACGTACCATGACGAGGTTACCGAGAATGCCAAGAGGGCCAGTAAAGCTATTGATACGGTTTTCTTCAAGTCTAACACCTGTAATCCAACTTCAAAGCACTCGCTGAATATTAATGCGACTCAAAAACAGGAAGTTACCCATGACC
>CAYLJH010000337.1:0-1959 GCA_964383685.1 uncultured Candidatus Bathyarchaeia archaeon
GTACTTTGTTAACATCAGGGGTATCAAAATCCTGGGGAATCAGTCTTACAAATCAATTTTAGATATCCCTGGCGAAGTAGATCTCGCGGTCGTATCTATTCCATCAAAATTTGTTATATCAACGGTTGAAGAATGCGGGAAAAAGGGCGTAAATGCCATGATAATCATCTCTGCTGGTTTCAAGGAGATGGGCGGAGAGGGAGCTGTACTTGAGAAAAAGCTGGTTGAGACAGCAAAGAAATATGGTATAAGAATACAGGGTCCTAACTGTCTGGGCACTATCAATACCCATTTACCCCTTGACCTGAGCTTCGCCTCAACGTTGCCAAATAAAGGCAGTATCGGTTTTATCACACAGAGCGGGGCACTGGGCACCGCTATCCTTGACTGGGTCATATCAGAGGAGATTGGGTTCGGTAGCATAGTCAGCCTCGGCAACAAAGCAGACCTTGATGAGATTGATTTCATCGAGGCTATGGCAGAAAACCCCGATATCAAGGTGATTCTTCTCTACCTAGAGTCCATCGAGAGAGGACGGAAGTTCCTTGAGGTTGCCTCAGAGGTAGTCAAGACGAAGCCGATCATGGTTGTAAAGGGAGGAACAAGTAGTGCAGGTGCGAAAGCTGCTGGAAGCCACACGGGTGCGCTGGTCGGCAGTTTCCTTGCCTACCAGAAGGCATTCGATAAGGCTGGAGTTATTCTCAGCGAGTCCATGGAGGACCTGTTCAACTACGCGGTCGCCTTCACGGAGCAGAACCTTCCAAAAGAGGAAGGTGTCGCCATTGTTACCAACGCTGGCGGCCCAGGGATATTATCCACTGACCTCATTGATTCACTCGGCCTTAAGATGGCGGTGTTAACCGAGGAAACAGTGAAAATACTCAGGGAGAACCTTCCACCGGCTGCATCGACGGGAAACCCCGTTGATATTCTAGGAGACGCCCTGCCTGATAGGTACGCAATAGCTGTTGAAACCACTCTCAAAGACCCAAACGTCCACTCTTTGGTAGTCCTACTAACGCCACAGGCCATGACTGATAGCCTGACAACGGCGAAACATATTGTTAAGATTTCAAAATCACAGAAAAAACCAGTAATTACGGTATTCATGGGAGGAGACTGGGTTAAAAAGGCAACAAAGTACCTGAAGGACAACGGGATGCCATGTTTCAACTTCCCCGAGAAAGGGATCAAGACCCTAAACGCACTCTACAAGTATAGCAGGCACCTAAAACTGCCCGAGCTAAGCCCACCAGAGTACGATGACATTGACAGGGATGCTGTCCGTAAAATATTCAACGGGGTAAAGGCCGACGGCAGGAACGTGCTGTTCCCACACGAGGCAATGGACGTGGCCGAGGCATACGGCATCACAGCCCCTGCAAGCGCGCTGTCAAAGACAGCAGACGAGGCCGTGGAATCCGCTGACAAGATGGGCTACCCCGTGGTCATGAAGATCGTCAGCCCTGAGATCATGCACAAGACGGACATCGGGGGCGTCGAGCTGAACCTGACCAACTCAAACATGGTCAGGATAGCCTTCGACGAGATTATGAGGAAGAGCAGGAAGGCTCAGCCACTGGCCAAGATATACGGAATAACCGTGGACAAGATGGTCCCCAGGGGCCGTGAGATGATAATCGGCATGAGCAGGGACTCACAGTTCGGGCCAATGGTGATGTTCGGGTTAGGCGGCATATACGTCAACTACCTCAAGGATGTTGCTTTCAGGCTTGCACCCATGAACGAGAGGGAAGCCCAGCAGATGATGGAGGAAACAAGGTCATACAGCCTGCTGAAGGGAGTCAGGGGCGAGACCCCGGCGGATATCGACAAGCTGAGGGAGGCCATCATAAGGGTTAGCCACCTGGTCTGGGATTTCCCAGAGCTACAAGACCTTGACATAAACCCGATTTTCGTCTACGATGACGGAAAAGGCGTCAACGCACTGGATGTCAA
>CAYLJH010000338.1:0-1927 GCA_964383685.1 uncultured Candidatus Bathyarchaeia archaeon
GATAAAATTTCACCGAAAAGAACTCCTAGATATTATAAAAATAAATATGGAGTGCTTTTTGTATTCCGTTATCCAACACCAGAAGCCCATAGAATAATCTACATTATTAAAAAAGTCAAAGACAATAAGCATGTAATTATCGTTGATTTTTTGAATCACACTGAATATGATAAGAGGTTTGGGTATTAGCCTAATAGGACAAGCTCAATACCTGTCATATCGGGGTTAAGATTGTAAACTCCATCGTCATGGCGCAATATGAGTTCCTTGTACTCTAGTATCGCCAAGGTAGTAACTACGGTATCAGATGAAAACTGACCTTCAAAATGGTGTTTGATGTCCTTCAAGTAAACAAAATCCATAGAGTTCTTGATAAAATCATGGATCTCTTTTTCCACTTGAGATTGTAGTTGCATCAAAAATACCATCAATCACCGATTAATAAGGAATCCCATTATTCAATCGGATACGATTAACTGATCAAAATACCTCAAATACGGTAGAGCCTCACAAATCCATAATTTTATCCACTGTTCGCATCAACTCTTTACTGTGAATATTCATGGTAGATGAGAAATTAACCCCGGAGAACTTCGCAGAGACCGTTGACAGGGAGATAACCCTTGAGCACATGAACCGTATGCGTGGTAGGAGGAAATGGAAGAGGTACGGGGCTGACGTCATACCTTTCTGGTACTCCAGTCCCGACTACCCGGTACCGCCCGAGGTCAAGGAGGCGGCGGCCAGGGCGGTCAGCGACGAGTGTTTCGAGTACCCTTGGTTCCCTGAGACAATGGAGGCTATGGCCGAGACAACGCGGTCAAAGTACAAGATAGACGCCACCGTTGATGATATCAAGGTCATCCCAGGGGTCGAGCCCACACTGTACCTGTCCACGATGTACACGTGCAAGCCGGGCGACGAGGTGATACTGCCGTCCACCATGTTCGGGCCCTTCATCAGGGCGGTAAACTACGCAAACGCCAAGCCTGTTTACCACGAGATCAAGCAGGAGGACAACTGGCGATTCGACCTTGAGGAGATAAAGGAACTAATCACCCCCAGGACCAAGCTGTTCTTCCTTTGTAACCCCCATAACCCCGTTGGACGGGTCATGACCAAGGAGGAGCTCAAGGGATTGGCGGATATCGCGGTTGACCACGACATCATCATGGCCACTGACGACCTCCACGACAACGTCCTCTTCGACGGCAGGAAGCACATCAGCATCGCCTCACTGGGGCCAGAGATAGCCGACAGGACCATAAGCATGTTCGGCCTGTCAAAGACATTCGGCCTAGCCGGGATGCAGATTGGGTGGCTCGTCGCCACGAACAAGGAGATGCTGGCTGGCATCAACAAGATAGCCGAGGGGCTCATCCAGGGGACAAGCTCCATCGCTCTTGCGGGTGCCCATGCTGTGCTCACGCAGTGTGACCCGTACATCCCTCCACTGGTGAACTACCTCCAGGACCTGAGGGACTATGGCGTCAAGAGGCTGAACGACATCGACAAGGTCAGCGTAACGTCCCCCGAGGGGTGCTACATACTCTGGCCCAACATCAGCGAGTACGGGCTCACCAGCGCCGAGATGCAGAAGTACATGCTTGAGGAGGCAAAGGTGGCCGTTTCCGACGGATCAACCCATGGACCCGGAGGAGAGGGGTATATGCGGGTCGTCTTCCCCACCAGCAAGGCCATCTTCAAGGAGGGCCTTGACAGGATGGAGAGGGCACTCTCCAAACTCTAACCCCTTTCCATCGCGGATAAAATCATATAGCCCCGATTCCCCCTCATCGATGATGTTTTTTATTGGCTGATTATAGACCAGTGGACCCCAGAGAGTCGCCCAGGTTCTCAGGGATCAAGACTTTCATGCGTCTCCCACATCTCAAGACCACCGAGGGCGTCGATATCGCCATCATCG
>CAYLJH010000339.1:0-1893 GCA_964383685.1 uncultured Candidatus Bathyarchaeia archaeon
GTTCCAGTCCGTGAGTATCTTGTCGTCAAGGAGAGGCCTGACTCGTGTCTCCCTCTGCTCGAACAACCTGTCCCTGATCTCCTCCAGGTTTTCAGGCGGCTCATCGCCGACGATGTGGAGTATGTTGGTCCCAGTCCGCTCCTTGGTGGCCTCGTCCATGTAATTTCCCTCCGGTTTGACCCCCAGGTAGACCAGAACGTCCTGCCCCTCGTCCCCCGCGATGTTCTGGAGCTCGTCAACTGCCCAGACGTAGAACTTTCCCTCCTCGCCCTCGCTGTCGGCGTCCTCCGCTGAGTAGAAGCCGCCGTACGTGGAGGTGAGGTCACGCAGGACGTACGCGATTATCATCTCGGCCGTCTCCTTGTACTCGTCCTTCCCTGTGGCCTGGTACGCCTCGGTGTACGCCATCAGCAGCATGGCCTGGTCGTAGAGCATCTTCTCGAAATGTGGTACAAGCCACTTCCTGTCAGTGCTGTACCTGTGGAAACCGTACCCGACGTGGTCAAATATGCCCCCTCTGGCCATCTTCTGGAGTGTTTTCTCCACAATTTCCAGGGCCTTCTCTTTTCCCGTCCTCTTCCAGTACCGTAACAGGAACAGCAGGTTGTGGGGGGACGGGAACTTGGGGGCGTCACCCAGTCCCCCGTACTGCCCGTCGTACCTTTCATTGAGCAGCAGGAACCCTGTGTCCAGCACCCGGTCTGTGACCTCTTCTCCCCCACCTGAGCCCCCCGAGCCCAGTGATACCGCTATTCCCTCGCCGATTCCCATCAGCCTCTCTCTCTGGTTCTCCCAGTAGCCGGTTATCTGGGGGACGAGGTCAAGCATGCCCACCACGTTGAACCTGTTCTCCTTTGGGATGTAGGTGGCTGAGTAGAAGGGCTTCTTGTCCGGCGTCATTATGATGGTCAGTGGCCATCCGCCTCCCCCTGTCATCATCTGGCTAACCGCCATGTAGACGCCGTCGATATCAGGCCGCTCCTCCCTGTCCACCTTGATGTTGATGAACGCATCGTTCATGAGGTCCGCTACCTCCTGGTCAGTGAAGCTCTCGTGCTCCATGACGTGGCACCAGTGGCAAGTTGAGTAGCCGATGCTGAGGAATATTGGCTTGTCAAGCCTCTTTGCCTCCTGGAAAGCCTCTTCTCCCCATGGATACCAGTCCACGGGGTTGTACGCGTGCTGCAGCAGGTATGGGCTCTTCTCGTTGAACAGTCTGTTTGGGCTAGGTTGTGTCATCTCTGTTATTCCTTTAAATTGAACTCGTTGTGGAAGGCGAACTCTTCCAGTGGCTTACGCTCTGGCCTGATGTCCTCTTTCGCTGCCTGACCCTCGCTGAGGCTAGGGTGAATTTCCTCCATCTTCTTCCCCACGATCACCAGGGTCAGCAATGTGTTCCCGTCGGGTATTCCCAGTATCTCCCTTGCCATCTTTGGCTTGAAGCCAGCAATTGGGTGGGCTACCATGCCCAGCTCGGTTGCCCTGAGGATCAAGGTGGCCGTCGCCATGCCCAGGTCGAACTGGTGGTATATCCTGCTCCTAATGACGCAGTCGTTCTCCTCCTTGCTGAACACGGCTATTGTCATTGAGCTCTGCTTTGCCCATGCGTTCCCCCGTGACAGGGCGGTGAACATCTCCTCAAGTTTCTCCCTCTCGTAGACGAACACGTACCTCCATGGCTGGTTGTTGTTGCATGATGCAGCCAGCTGGGCGTGCCTTGCCAGGTCGTCAACTATCTCGGGTGTGATCTCCACCGCCTCAAGTGACCTGTACGCCCTCCTGGCGTGGATGGCATCCGTGACGTTCATCCCTGTAGCTCCTCCAGCTTGGCCATGACCGCCTCGACGTGCCCCTTGACCCTGACTTTCGGCCAGATGTGGGCTATAGCTCCTT
>CAYLJH010000340.1:0-1874 GCA_964383685.1 uncultured Candidatus Bathyarchaeia archaeon
GTGCCTGTCCTCCAAGTACCTAGTCCCCGCGTCAAAGAGATCGATTCCCTCCATGGTCTTGACGAGGTTTGGACCGTGCCAGCTGTCACCGTTGAACGTGGTCCTCAGCTGGTCAACGATAAACTCCGCTTCGTTCATGGATGAAAAGAATGGTCGGTGAATAAAAAACGGGAGGGATTAATCCCTCTTCCTCAGTGCAAGACCCACAGCTGCAGCGCCCATGAGGATGACCTCAACGGGGAACCCGGGTATCCCGGTCCTCTCCTTGATCTCCTCCTCGATCTGCGCCACCTCATCGGGTATCTCGATGTTCTTCAGAAGGTCAAGCCCCTGCTGGAACGTCTGGTTGAGGGTGCTGGTGATCCGATCAATATCGATATCTGGCAGCTCAAATTTGTCTGGGATGATCGAGCTCCCGGAGCCGTCCTCGGATATCGTGAAAGGCATGTAGCCGCCTGACTCCATGAAAGTCCAGTTACCGTCCACGTAGAAGTAGGCCACGGCGTAGAACGTCTTTGCGTCGTCACCGGGGCTGGTCCTCATTGACAGGGTGTAAGTAGTCTCCCCAGCGCCCTGTATCTCGTCGCTGGTATCGGCTATGGGCTCAAAGTCCTCGTTGAATATGGATGGGACGAGGGGTGACAGAATCGGGTAATTGTACTCGATGGTCATTTCGACAGTGACGTTCTGCCCCAGGACTACATCTCCGACGATTTTTACGTCCTTGACGAAGACATAGTAGCCACGGATAATCGTGTTCGAGGTATCATCGGTCGTTCCCGATGAGGAGCCATCACTTACAATCTCGAATGGGATTCTCGTCCACAGGGTGTCCTCGTTGTAGACCTCAAGTGACCACATACCCGGCAGGTCAGCGGCGGGGGATGCCTGTACCTCCATCTCGCTGAACGTGTTGTATGATTCACCGTTCAGCCAGTCATATGCCACCCATTCATCGAGGGAGTAGACGGCCCCGCTTGGCTGGATGTACTTGAAGGTGATAGTATCACCCGCGTACACCTCAGTCATGTTAAAATAGACATACACCGCGTCGTCGTCCTGTGGGATGAAGACAAACTGATCTCCCACCGGAAGCCCGTCGAGGCCGAAGTCACCGGTCATTATGACTTCCTGAATCACGGCCCCGGAGGCGGTGTAAACTGATGACATCAGGAAGGCAAAGCTCACCACAAGTAAACCTAACTTGATTTTACGAATCATGGGCTACCGGATGCCGTGCAAGATAATAAAGTTTCCACGCATGAAGAAAATGCGAAGTAACAGGAAAACAATTCAGGGACATCAACGTAAAATGGTTCTGGATAGAATGAAAAGAGAGGGGTTTATTCCCCGATTACCTTGTGCTTCAGGATGCCGATGGGCTGGATCTCGCACTCCAGCTCGTCGCCGATCTGCAGGTATCCCTCTGGGCCCCATGAGGCAGCGACGCCGCCACACGTACCCGTCAGGATTACATCGCCCGGCTTCAGCGTGGTGCCGTTGCTCAGGTACTCGATGATCCTGGGGATGCCGATGATCATGTGCTCCACGGTGTTGTTCTGGCGCTCCTCTCCGTTGACCCTCGTCTTGAGCCTCAGAGGCGGGTTGTACGGGTCAGGTATCTCGTCCCTGGTGACTATACACGGCCCCATGGGCCCCGCGTTGTCCATGCCCTTGCCCTTTGTCCAGTTGATGTCCCGCTTGAATATGCCGAAATCAACGTCCTGGGGGAAGCCCTGATCCCTGGCTGAGACATCGATCATGACCGTGTACCCCGCAATGTGTTCGTACGCCTTCTCGGCCGGGATGTACTTGCCCTCCTTGCCGATGACCACGGTGAGCTCCACCTCGTAGTCCATTTTCTCGGTGGCCTT
>CAYLJH010000341.1:0-1870 GCA_964383685.1 uncultured Candidatus Bathyarchaeia archaeon
GTAAAGGGGTCAAGTTCATCATACTGGACGACGAGGGCACCAAGCCAATCAAACCCATGGATCGTGACGTGTTCAACAAGGGGAGAAAGAAGCTCGTTGACGCATTGACAACTCACGACCTCACAAAGCCCGGTGGGTCCCTCAATACGTATGGTACCGCCGTGTTGGTCAACGTGATCAACGAGATAGGTGCTCTGCCTACGAGGAACTTCCGCGAGGGAAGGTTTGAGGGAGCCGCAGCCATCTCGGGTGAGGCTATTGCTGAGGCATGTGAGACCAGGGGTGGAGCTGGGTTGATGGGTCACCCCTGTCACCCCGGTTGTATCATCAAGTGCAGCAACGTGTACCCTAGGAAGGATGGCTCGGAGTACGTCTCGTGTATCGAGTACGAGTCCACATGGGCTTTCGGCGCAAACTGTGGCATCGATGACCTTGATGACATTGCAGAGATGATCTGGCAGTCCAATGACTATGGCATAGACACCATTGAAGCAGGTGGGGCAATAGCCGTGGCCATGGAGGGAGGGCTAGCGAGTTTCGGAGACGGGAAGAAAGCCATCGAGCTAATGAAGGAGATCAAGAAGGGTTCAGTACTTGGTCGCGCCCTTGGATGCGGCGCTACAACCATCGGCAACATACTTGGCATCACAAGAATTCCCGCCATCAAGGGGCAGAACATGCCCGCCTACGAGCCCAGGGCCATCAAGGGAATTGGCATCACATACGCAACGACCCCTATGGGGGCTGACCACACGGCTGGATACACCATCGCCCCAGAGGTGCTGGGAGTCGGCGGTAGCCTTGACCCCCTTGATACTGACAAGAGCGATGTGGCCAGAGGTTTACAGGAGGCAACGGCTTTCATCGATGCCTCGGGATACTGTATCTTCATCACTTTCGCAGCCCTTGATATTCCTGAAGGTCTGGAGGGAGCAGTCGAGACCTGTAACGGTGTCCTGGGAACAAGCTGGACCGTCGATGACATTGGAAGGATCGGGCGAGAGGTTCTCAACATTGAGAGGGCGTTCAACAAGGGCGCTGGCTTCACCAATGCTGACGACAGGGTACCCGAGTTCATGAAATACGAGAAGCTGCCACCGCACAACAACGTGTTCGACGTATCAGACGAGGAACTCGACAAGGTCCATGGATAAGCAATTATTCATCCCTTCACCCCTTTTTTGTGAGTACCATGATCGAGATTCACCTTTTTGGAAAATTAAGGCGTTTCTCTGAGCAAGAGTCACCCCTGCGTGACTCCATCATCCTCCTGGAAGCGCATGACGGGGACACGATTCGCAGAATAGTGGAGCGGATAGGAATCCCGATGGAAGAGCTGGGGAGAAATATTTTCCTCAACGGCGAGTACTCCGGGCTGGATAGGAGTGTCAAGGACGGGGATAGGTTAGGGATTTTCCCTGACAATATGCAGCTGCTGTACCGCCAGTACTTCGAAAAGGTGGAAGAGGATTGATTGAGATCGAGTTACGTGTTTTCGGTGAGCTGAGGAGATACAGGAAGGGAATGGCGATAGGCGAGGGCCAGGCTCTGAGATGCGATGATGGCTCAACAGTGAAAGACATCCTGAGCCAGCTTGGAATCCCGGAGACAGATGCAAAGATCATACTGGTCAATGGGAGAGCCAAAAAGGTTGATGACAAACTCAGTGCTGGCGACCGTTTAGCCATTTTTCCAGCCGTCGCGGGTGGATAGGGACCCCAGTATAGTTTCTAATAATACTCTGGTCACATCTTACCCATGTTAAGCGGGCTTGAGAACCAGGTCTTTGAGTATATAGAGTCAAACAGGAACCCAATGCTAGAATTCCTACAGAAAATGGTGAGGATAGACACCCAGACACCTCCCGGCC
>CAYLJH010000342.1:0-1864 GCA_964383685.1 uncultured Candidatus Bathyarchaeia archaeon
TGTGTGGTACACGGTCATACCCAGGAATGCTCCCCTGATATGTTCGTCCCAGAAAGGAGCCCTCTCACCGACCATCATATGTGGCAGGAAGAGCAGGTCGTCCGAGCCTGCTGGTACTGTTGAAGCTAGCTTGTCCAGCTGCTGGTACGCTGATTCTCCTGTTTTTTCCTGTTCCCTGACCTCGTCTGGGCTCAGCTGGTCCCTGAACCATCTGACGCTGTAGCCAGCAGTGGATATCCCGGTAAAGCTGTACATGAACTTGCGTCCGTTGACGACGTAGGGGTAGTTGATCATCTTTGGCGAGATCTTGTGGCTGTGACTGATGATGCCGTTGCACATACTTGTCCCCAGCATTGAAGATAGGTCACCGTCTTCGATGGCCCCACCGGCTAAAGCGCTTACCGTGGCATCTATGCCTCCAGCGCAGATTGGTGTGCCACGGGCTAGCCCCGTTGCCTTCTCCATGTCAGCTGTTACCTCGCCGACTATTTCCTCGCTGCTGTGAATCTTCTCTGGGAAGAAATTGGGGGGTATTCCCAGCTCCTCCATCATCTCGTGGCTCCACCTTCGCTTGGCGAGGTCAAAAATGCCGCCGTAGTTGCCCGCGCTGCTGTAATCGATGTTCTCCACGCCAGTGAGCTGCCTGATGACGTATGCGTTTGGGGTCTCGAACCTGTGAATCTTGGCCCAGTTCTGGGGCTCGTTCTTCTTAATCCAGAGCATCTTGGTGTAGCCGTAGTAGGGATCGATGACGTTTCCCGTTACCTCGTAGAGGGCTTTCTCGCCGATCTTCTCCCTGACCCACTTGCATTCCTCTGTCGCACGTCTGTCGGCCCAGATTAGGCATGGGCGGATTGGGTCATAGTTCTTGTCGATGGGTATCCCGCTGCCGCCGTAGAGGGCGCTTATGCATGCTCCAGCGATCTCCTTTGGGTCAACGCCTGACTGCTCCACGGCCATCTTGATGGTCGCGTAGGCCGCGTCTTCCCATGGAGCTGGCCATTGCTCTGCCCACCCCTGCTTGGGAGTGATGACGTCGTACTCCCTGAAGCCCTCGCCGAGGACTTTTCCCTCGGGGGTTACAAGGACCGACTTCGTACCCAGAGTGCCAATATCGGTTCCTACGAGGTAGCTCATTTCTACTTCCTCGGGATCCGCTCGGGTACACCGGGCAGCTTCCTGAACTTCCTGTGGGGCTCGGTCTGGTACCAGTACGCGGTGCTGCTGTAATCGTCGCTCCTGTTGTTGGCGTGGCCATGCTCGATGGTGACTTTGATGCTCTCCTGGAAGTAGACGGGGTCGGGGATGTGGTACCTGTACCACGTGATCTTGCCGCTCCAGTTTTTGCCTCCAGGTATTGGCAGGCCGTGGTATGGTGCGCAGTACTCCTGTGTGGGGCACCAGCTCATGTTGTAATAGTCTTCAGAGCCTGTCCCGATGAGGCTGGGGGTCTCCTCGCCGTCGATGTAGATCATGTCGTCGCCCTCGCCGTACCAGTTGAACTTGTCCGTCTTTCGCAGGTTCACGACGTTGACGTTGCAGCCCACGTAGTGGCCCTTGCCCTCGGCCTCCATGAGAAGGTAGTTTCCCTCGCCCACTGGGTTTTCGCCGGTGAACATCCAGTCAAAGTTCTTCATCCCCTTGTCGGTGATTTTGGTCTTCTCGAGATGAATCCGCTTGAGCGTCGGGATCGTGCTCAAATGCACCAGGGCGTTGTCGGTGATGTCGGTGCCGCGCAAGTTGACGTGGATCAGGCCCTTGAGGTCGCGCAGGGGGATGACGTCGTCGTCGGTGATCGGTCCGTCTGCTAAATGAAAGGCGACTTCCAGCCGACTGTCGTTTTGAGCAATTTCCATCACGTGCC
>CAYLJH010000343.1:0-1856 GCA_964383685.1 uncultured Candidatus Bathyarchaeia archaeon
TCCTTGTCGGTCTGCTCATAGAACAGGATCATTCGCTCGTGGTGCTCCTGGCTCTGCTCGGCCAGCTGGTTGATCTCGTCCCTCATTTCCCGGATCTCGTCCTGGGTGACCCTTCTCTCGGCGAGTACGCCCTTTTTCATGCCCTGCTTGGCCTCTATGGTCTTGTAGCTCTCAAGGGTTTTCTTTAGCTCGCTGGCCCTCTGGAGCATCTCGTCCTCCCTGCCGAGCATCTGGGTTGTGGGTGTGGTCATTACCTCCCACTCGATCTGATCCAGGTCCTTCTGGACAGTCTCCTTCCTTGGCTTCCCCCTGTACTCGGCCCTGATGGCCCTGTCGGCCTCGTCCAGTGCATCGTTCTTCTCGTTGAGGGTGTCGAAGAGTGGTCCTAGTTTCTGCTTGATCTCCTGGATCTTTTTGTTGATCCTGTCCCGCTCCGTGCGGTGCTTCTGGGCCTGGTCCCTGTTGCCCCTTGATGCATTGTTATGCCTGTCCCGCTCTTCCTTGAGCTTTTTTATCTGATCGAATAGGGTGTTCCTAGTCGTTCTCAGCTCGGTCGCCTGTAATTCAAGCGCGTCTAGTTTCAGTTCATCAGTAGACATGTAGAGTACCCGTGGGAGATTTTTCCTCTAATCCAGTATGGGTGCCCATACAAAGGTAAAAGGGCTTCGTTAGAGGTTACTCAAAGGTAGCAGGATATGTAATCTTTATATTTTCTTAACACTAGTCACACATAACTGTCAATGTATAGTGACAGTAAGGGGTCCTTGAATGAATCCGCGTATAGGAATGACGGCGTCGTATATCTCCCTCTTTCTCGGGCTGTTCTACTTCTGCTACGCGTTGAAGTATTATATCTCAAGCTTCATCGCGCTGGGGGTCTTCAACATGGACCTGGAGAAAGCGCCAGCGGACCACCCTGCCCACAGGATTCTCGCACAGAGGACGATGGGGGAGGTCCCAGACGATGGCCCGTGGGTCTCAGTTCACCTCCCTTTCTTTAACGAGCTCAACGTGGCGAGGCGCATCCTTGAGGCGTGCATGGACATTGATTACATGAACTTTGAGATCATGGTGGCCGATGACTCAAGGGACGCAACCATCGAGGTGCTCAAGGAGAGGGGGTGGCGTCAGGGGAACCCGGTCATCAAGTTCATCCACAGGAAGGACCGCACGGGTTACAAAGGGGGAGCCCTGGGGAAGGCGATAAAGTTCATGAACCCCATGACGGAGTACGTCGTGGTCTTTGACGCGGACTTCGTGCCCCCCGCCAACATAATCAGGCAGTTCATCGCCCAGTGGGCCCTTTACGCCGACGACGAGAAGCCGGTGGGAGCCGTCCAGGGCTACCAGCTGCATTACCTTAACCGCAACGAGAACTGGGTTACCAAGGGCGTCAGGGCCGAGTTCAGCGGCAGCTACATGGTGGAGAGGGTGGCCGAGGAGGTCTACGGGGGAATGAAGATGGTGAGCGGCAGCGTGTTCATGTTCGACGCGGGGCTTCTGAGGAGGCTGGGTTGGACCCACAGCATCACCGAGGACTGGGAGCTGACGCTGAGGCTCTACATCGAGGGCTACAAGGTGGCTTACACCCCGCTGATCCAGGCACCCGCCGAGATACCCACCTCGGTGATGCGGGTTGTGAAGCAGCGAATGAGGTGGGCAGAGGGGCATACGTTTGCGGTCAGGCGCTACTTTATGCAGGTCCTCAGGTCCGAGCACCTGACCTTTGCAGAGAAGGCCGAGTTCGTGTACTTTGCGCCGTACTACCTCCAGAGTCTCGTCTTCATCTTCGGCACCATCGCCTGGATAATCGCGGAGGTGAGCAAACGCCATCCCCCATTCTGGAACTCGTATCT
>CAYLJH010000344.1:0-1852 GCA_964383685.1 uncultured Candidatus Bathyarchaeia archaeon
ACAACATCCACAAAGGATCATGGGATCCCGAGTTGTTGGAGATATTCGGGGTATCTGAATTAATGCTGCCAGAGGTCAAGCCATCAAGTGGGTTCATCGGCAACACAGATCAGGGCGTCATGGGAGGGGAGGTTCCAATCGCTGGTTGTGCGGGGGACCAGCAGGCAGCCCTGTTTGGGCACACAGCTACGAAGCCGGGTGAATCAAAGTGTACCTACGGGACGGGTAATTTCCTCCTCATGAACACCGGGGACAAGCCGGTGGCATCTGAGAGGCTTCTGACAACTATTGCATGGAGGATAGGGGGCAAGACCACCTACGCCATGGAGGGGAGCGTCTTCACCACTGGAGCGGCTATCCAGTGGCTGAGGGATGGACTGGGCATATTAGGATCAGCGAATGAATCCGAGTCATTGGCGTTGTCCATCTCAGGAAATGATGGGGTTTACATGGTTCCCGCGTTCACCGGGCTTGGGGCACCTCATTGGAACCAAGACGCGCAGGGGTTAATCGTCGGGTTGACAAGGGGAACCAGTAGGGCGCACCTGGCCAGGGCAGCCCTTGAGTCTATTGCGTATCAAACCCATGACATAGTGGAATGCATGCAACTTGACAGTGGGTACGGTATCAAGAGCCTGCATGTCGATGGAGGCGCAACCCGTAACGGGTTCCTAATGCAGTTCCAGTCAGACATCCTCGACGTACCGGTAATACGGCCCCGGATGATCGAGGCCACCGCCAGGGGGGCGGCTTACCTCGCGGGTCTGGCCGTGGGTTTCTGGGATAGTGTGAGTGACCTTCCAAGCTCTGAATCAGACGCAGAGGTATTCACCCCAAAAATGAGCCTCGAAGCAAGGACCCTGCTACTTGAGGGATGGAGAAGCGCATTGGGAAAATCCTAATACAGGGAGCCTGTGAATCTTTTTTATTATGAGTGATACCACATGGGTGCCCTTCAGCATCATGGAACCGTTCGTACTGGATGTCTTCAAATCAATGGGAGTGCCGCATGTTGACGCGGAGATATGCAGGGACGTCCTCCTTGACGCGGACCTCAAGGGGCTGGACACCCACGGGGTCAACAGGCTCAAGCCGGTCTATTATGACAGGGTTCTGGACGGTAGGCAGAAACCAGTTACAGAACTGGAGTTGATCCGGGAAGGGCCGACCACTGCGGTGTTTGACGCCCATAACGGCATGGGAATGGTCGCCGCCCACAGGTCAATGGAGACAGCTATCGCGAAGGCAAAGGAGTACGGGATGGGGATGGTCGTCGTCCGCAACAGCACCCACTTCGGGATAGCTGGGTACTACGCGGAAATGGCGTCAAAGCAAGGTGTCCTGGGGATCTCTGGAACCAATGCCAGGGCGTCCATTGCCCCAACTTTTGGGGTTGAGCCCATGCTTGGTACGAACCCGCTCACCTTCAGCTTCCCGACAGACGAGGAGTTCCCATTCACCCTCGACTGCGCCACCAGTATAATTCAGAGGGGCAAGGTCGAGGTTGCAGCGAGAAACGGTAAACAGTTGGCTCCGGGACTGATTACAGATGCTTGCGGTGGATCGATGACCGATCCGGGGGAAACCCTTGATGCTCTGCTCTCAGGGGACGCCGCCCTTCTGCCCCTGGGCGGGGCTGGAGAGGGGACTGGCGGCTACAAGGGCTACGGGTACGCCACGGTTGTTGAGATACTGTCATCGGCTCTCCAACAGGGCTTCTTCCTCAGGGCAATCAACGGCGTCAATCTAGGTCACTTCTTCATGGCCATAGATGTTGAGGCGTTCATCGAGCTGGACGAGTTCAAGCACACAACGGGTTCCATTCTCAGGGAGCTAAGGTCAGCCAAGAGGG
>CAYLJH010000345.1:0-1848 GCA_964383685.1 uncultured Candidatus Bathyarchaeia archaeon
TGACAAGGGCAGGCGTCCACGCCGACGGGCTGGTCAAGAACCCCGAGATCTACACGCCCTACGACTTCGGTAAGATCATAGGCAGGGCACCCAAATCCGTGGTAAGCCAGTACTCCGGGTCCAGCGGAATCGCGTGGAGGATCAACGACCTGCTACACCTGGGTGAAGGCGAGATGGTGGACAAACACCATCCAGGCGTGCTCAGTATACTCAAGGAGGTCAGCCAGCAGTACGCCGAGGGCAGGGTGACGGCGTTCAGCGACGCCGAGATAATGCGGTTGACCAACAAATACATGTCAGAGGTCGTCGCAATGTCATGTAAGCAAATGGGGGCTCCTGTCCCCGAGCCCCTTGTGGAGGGAGATTATTGAGTAAAACAGTAGCAGAGAAGATTCTATCAAAGCACATCGAGGGCGAGTACGTCAAGGGAGCGGAGGCGGAGCTCCTGATAACCCATACACTGATCCAGGACAGCACGGGCACCATGGCGGACCTCCAGTTCGAGGCCATGGGCGTCCCCCGGGTCAAAACTGAGCTGAGCGTCAGCTTCGCGGACCACAACATGCTCCAGGGCGACTACAAGAACATGGACGACCACCGATACCTTCAATCGGTGGCCGCAAAGCACGGGCTGGTCTTTTCAAGGCCAGGAAACGGCATCTGTCACCAGGTTTTCCTTGAGCGGTTCAGCAAACCCGGAAAGACCATGCTGGGAAGCGACAGCCATTCAACCTCGGCGGGAGGGGCGGGCATGATCGCCATCGGCGCAGGCGGGCTGGACGTTGCCGCTGCCATGGCAGGCGAGAAGTACATGCTCATCCTGCCCGAGATCATCGGGGTCGAGCTCACGGGCAAGCTACAGCCGTACGTCTCGGCAAAGGACGTTATACTTGAGGTCCTGAGGAGGATCGGTGTCAAGGGTGCTGTAGGGAAAATCCTGGAGTACTATGGACCTGGGATCATGACCCTGTCAGTGCCCGAGAGGGGCACAATCACAAACATGGGCACCGAGACGGGTGCCACGACATCCATATTCCCCTCTGACGAGGAGACGAGGAAGTTCTTCGCCCAGCAGGGGCGTGAGGACGACTGGGTCGAGGTCAAGGCGGACCCTGATGCCGTGTATGACGAGTTAATATCAATAGACCTGGCCGAGCTGGAGCCCCTCATCGCGCTCCCTCACAGTCCGGGCAACGTGAAGAAGGTCAGCGAGGTCGAGGGCATCAAGGTGGACCAGGTCTGCGTGGGCAGCTGCACAAACAGCAGCCTCAAGGACTTGAAGACGGTCGCCCAGATCCTGAAGGGCAAACATATCCCGGAGGATCTGAGCCTGACGGTATCACCCGGTTCAAGGCAGGTGTTGCTACACCTTATAAGGGGTGGCGAGCTGGCCGACATGGTTGAGTCAGGCGCGCGTATTCTGGAATGCGCCTGCGGTCCGTGCATAGGCATGGGGCAGGCACCCAGCACCGACGCCGTGAGCCTCAGGACGTTTAACAGGAACTTCCTCGCACGCTCGGGCACGAGGAGCGCACAGGTGTACCTGGTGAGCCCGGAGACCGCGGCAGCCAGTGCCATAACCGGAGTGATAACCGATCCCAGGAAGATGGGCGTTTTCACTGATATCGAGATGCCTGACAAGTTCATCATCGATGACAGCCTCATCATCGCGCCCAAGGACGAGCCGGTGGAGGTAATCAGGGGCCCAAACATCAAGCCGCTCCCAGACTTCAACCCCCTCCCAACGAGCATCGACGGGGAGGTCCTGATCAAACTGGGGGACGACATAACTACGGACTACATACTGGCCGGCGGGGCCAGGATTCTCCCCCTCAGGAGCAACATACC
>CAYLJH010000346.1:0-1847 GCA_964383685.1 uncultured Candidatus Bathyarchaeia archaeon
ACCTTGTACTCCAGGTCCGGGACCGGACCGTCATCGGCGTCCACCAGCTCGATCCAAGCATCAATTAGGTCTCCTTGGGCCTCCACGAGTGTCCCCTTGTAGAAGAACATCATAGCGGTCTCATAGCTCAGTGCCACCTCATCGCTGAAATTGATGGTGATGGCATCAAGGGTGCTGATGTAGCTCGCCTCAAGGTCCGGCCTGGTCAGACCGAGGGCCGTATCGAAAACAGCCGGGTTGATGGGCATCCTGTTGATGGTCACGTCTAGCCATATCTCCTGCCCCTCGGGGCTGAGTACCCATGCGATGAATGCCTGAGCTGCCTCCGGCTCTTCGCTTGTCGAAACCAACGCTATCGGGTCAGCATTTACTGCCGTACCGTCCTGAGGAAGAACGTACTTGCAGAGCTCAGGCTCCTCAAGCTGCGCGGTGTAGCCATAGAAATCTATGGTGGTTCCCGCTCCGATGATCCCCTGGATCGCGGCGTCCCTGACTGACTCGGACTTGTCGAATATCCTTGAGTTGGCCCCCTTCCGTGTGAGCAGCTCCCAGCCATCCTCCCAGCCATAGGTCTGGAGGATGATCTCGAACATCCTTGTGTTGCTTGTGCTAAGCGTCGCATCGGCGGTTCCGATAGCGGTCACGCTGGGGAAGAGGCTGTACTGGGCATAGGTCTCATTTCCTAGGTCCATCCATGTTGTCGGCTCTGGCAGCCCCTCAGTTTCAAGGAACTCCTTGTTGATTGTAAAACCGAAGGAGCTGATCGCGCTTCCAACCCATCTCACCTCGCCGTCCGTGTACCTCTTTGATGCAGCCCCGCTAATTTCATCTGGAATTATATCCAGGATAGCTGTCACCGCATCGCTCTCAAGTGGAGACAGTAATCCCTCACCGTTTATGATGTCAAAGACCACTGGGCCACCGCCCCACGCGATATCTATATCGCCGCTCCTGGTTATGGTATCAACCCATAGGCTGCTGCTGACGCCCAGGAACTTTATCTGTTTCCTTTCAGTTATGCCGTACTCAGCCGCGATGTCAGTTTCTAGGAACGCTGCCCTGGCCTTGAACAGTATATCGCTGCCGTGCCTCGTGATTATCTTAAGCTCGACTTTTCCGTCACCCGTATCTGGCTCAGTGCCATTATCCGAGCCTGAGTCAGTCTCGAGGAGATCAAAGTCAACGGTGTACTCCCCGTCACCTGTTGCCGCGATTGACGAACTGGTCTCGTCGTACCCGCTCTTGGACACTGTTACCGAGTAAGTTCCCGCGTCTACTTCAAAGCTGTAAGAGCCGTCCGATCCGGTCGTGACTGTATCTCCGTCAACAGTCACCGTGGCCCCAGAAACAGGGTCACCTGCTTCGTTTGTGACAACGCCTTCTATGGTCGCCTTCTCAGGCGGAGTCACTATGCCGTTTCCGTTATCGCCTCCGTCACCTGGAGGTGCGGGGGGCTTGTTAAACACGAACATGTAGAGTCCTCCAACGACGATGAGAACCGCCAAAACACCATAGATTAGACGCTTGTCCACTGAATACACCGAGTTTGACATTGCTCGCATAGGCATTTAATGTTTGCTTCATAGTCGTGGAAGATTATTTTAATGCCTCAGGACACTCTAGCGCTGGAGATTATCAAGATGAAAAGAAAACTAATCTCATTAGTTGTACTCTCACTTCTTGCATTCGCAACACTTTCAGTATTCCCAGCGACAGCTGTAGACAAGCCAGTGGTTGTAGTCCACCTCAAGGGAGCCCTTGAGGCAGATTACCAGCTAAGGGCCCTGATGAACACGTCCTGGGTCGAGTGGAAGGTAGTCTACGAGGACTTGGCAGCAAGCGACCTC
>CAYLJH010000347.1:0-1841 GCA_964383685.1 uncultured Candidatus Bathyarchaeia archaeon
CTGGATTTCTATGACAGCCAGCCAAAGAAGATGGAGCAGTACAGGCTCAAGGCACTGGAGAAGATAATCAATAAGATAAACTCCGAGGGCGGCGTCCACATCATAAGCACGCCCGTCCACTTTGAGTGGAAGGGAAACAGGTTTGAGGGGCTCACCGAGGACGATGTCCAGGTACTGAACCCAGATATGTTCATCATCCTCTTCGATGACATCGTCAGGGTCAGGGCAAGGCTCTCAGCTGACGTCCAGTGGCAGGACCACAAGTACACCCTGGGCGAGATAGCCAACTGGAGGAGGGAGGAGGTCAACAGCGTCTACAGGCTGGCAGAGAGTTTCACCCCCAAGCGCAACATCCAGCTGGTGGCCTACGAGAACGACCGGGAGATAGTGAGGGACCTCATCTACAAGCCAAGCAAGGAGACGGTTTACCTTAGCCACCCGATAACTGGCGAGGGAGCCGATTTCTTCAAGAAGATAACAAAGTTCCTGGACAGCCTCTCCGAGTATTATGTCATATACGACCCGTACCTCATCAAGGATTGGGACATCGTTGAGCAGTGGAGGGACGCCATCAACGAGACCATCGACGCAGGCCAGGAGATGCCCGACACGTTCACGTTCAACATGGAGTACAAGACGGGCCCCGTGGTGGCAGAGTTCGATATCAAGGAGGTCGAGACGGCCATCAAGAACCTGAGGTTTCAGATCATCGACAGCGATTACAAGATCATCGAGAACAGCGACTTGACCGTGGTTTACCATCCAAGGAAGAGCATCAGCGCGGGGGTCATGTGTGAGATGGTGTACGCCAAGGGGCTTGCCAAGCTGGTCTACGCGTACTATCCATACGAGCCAAGCCCGTTCTTCGAGTGGTACGCAACCCGTATCTTCACCGACGCCGATGAGATGAGGGATTTCCTCATCAAGGAGTCGAGGATGACGGGCCAACGGCCACTCGACTACTTCAGCGGCACCCAGGGTAAGTAACCCAAACCCTTTCTTCCGATACCTAGAATGTATCCAACATACCGTGCGGTCTCCCTGTCGTTGAGGAGGACTCTTTTCCCCTTGCTCATCAATCCCACATCTCTGAGTCAACAGTTCAAGGCTCGGTGTCCCCCCGATGTTAAAGAACGGCACCTTCAGGCAAGCCATGAAATCGTAGTATCCCAGCTCCTCGATCTCACTGATGGATAAATCCTTGGCCAAGATATTATCACCTTACCGTCTCTTGGCCTGGCTAAATTCGATAAAAAGTCCCAACATTTGGGACAGGGGCCTGAATTATTGTTAAGAAATTTCTGAGTCCCACGGGAGGACGATGGTCTTGAACTTTGGGACGTAGACTGTCAGTTTCTCTCCCTGGACATATTCCCGGTCAGTTGGGGCATCGATCATGAAGCTTGAACTGCCGATGATAATCTTCACCTCGGTGGTGGATCCGACGAAGGCGCACCACTCGATGGTCCCCTCCAGGGTGTTGAATTCCGTATCAGGTTCTTCAAGGAAGAAGCTCTCGGGCCTGATTACACAGGCCACGTGCTGAACTTTCTCCAATGGAGTCTTACCGGTATTAACGCCCTCGATGATAGAGGCCCCGATGTTAACCTTGACAATCTCACCGACCTCCTCCACCATCCCCTCGATTAGGGCACCCTTGCCGATGAACGTGGCGATGAACAGGTTCTCGGGCTTGTCATAGATCTCCTTTGGAGTGCCCACCTGCACGATCCTGCCATGATCCTGTATAGCGATCCTGTCGCTGACCGCCATGGCCTCCTCCTGGTCGTGGGTGACGTAGATGGTGGTAATGCCCAGCTTGCGCTGGATGCTCTTGATCT
>CAYLJH010000348.1:0-1806 GCA_964383685.1 uncultured Candidatus Bathyarchaeia archaeon
CTTGCCCGGGCTTTCTGCCCTGTACTGACGGGTGCCCTGAGGGATAGCATCAGGGTTGAGCGTCCCGGTGCGCTTCGAGCAAAAGTGGTAGCAGGTGGTAGCACCGTTGATTATGCTAGGCATGTCCACGACGGGACGAGTTCAATGCCAGCACGGCCGTTCTTGCTTCAAGCACTGATCGCTGAGAGACCCAAAGTGGCGAGGGATATCCTGATGGGGGCGGTTCAGTGAGCGACAGGATAGACGTGGAGTACAACGTCAAGGTCACTGGGCTTGAGGAGGCTAAGGTGGCCGCTGACTCGGCATCAAGTAGCGCGGCCTCGGCAACGAACGCTTTGAGGGTCGCCAAGAACCAGGGCACGTCGAGCCTATCGACCATGATTATGACTGTCCGGGCTGCCAACGCCACGAGGCTTGCCATCACCCAGACAAGCAGGGCAATCACGGACCTTAACCCGGTAGCCGCGTTGTATGGGTTCCTGAACATGATCCAGGTGGTGCGCAACCTAACGAGCCTCACGAAGATGCTCAAGGATGCAACCGGTTCAGCAGCGGCAGCCCAGGCAATTCTGGCCACGCTCACAGGCAAGTGGTGGGTAATACCCCTAGCCCTAACGGCAGGAGCCTTGGTCTACAGCCAGATCAAGAGCATGCAGACAGGTGGGCCCGTTGACCGGACCGGGCTCTACATGCTTCACAGGGGAGAGTACGTGGTCCCAGCCCACGAGACCAGACTAGGTCCCATATTCGTCACTTTCAACAAGGAGCCAAGCAGGCTGGGGCGCGGCGGGTGGATGGACGGCCTCAGTAGCCGGATTGCCGAGGGTATGAGGAGGGCTGGTTAGATGTCTGTTCATATCGAGGTTTATGAGGCTCCGGGGTTCCTGGACGATTGCTTCAGGTCAACGGGTTGGACAAAGTTCCAATCAGCGGTTTCGGAGAGCTTTGCCAACGCGGATGACATCAGTGGCGATTATGCCACCATGGAGGTCACGGAAGGAGACCCAGTGAACGGGTGCGGGTGGAGGAGAGACATAAGCGGCCTGGGACTGGGTACGGATGATTACCCACTGGTGAGGGCACGGTTCAGAGGCAGGGGAACGGCTCCACAGTACAAACTTGATGTCGAGTTCACTGATACCAGCGTCACCTCCACTGGCTGGGTCTCCACAACGGGTGCCTTTGAGGTTAAGATGCTCCAGCTCACTGCTGGAAAGACAGTCAAGTACGTAAAGCTGTACGCCAGATCTAATCAGGTCAACCAGACCGCGTATATTGACTACGATTATTTCGCGGTCCTCAGGAACCCTCCACTGATTCCACAGGAGACCCATGAGCTAGTCGCGGACCTCGTGACTACCAACGCGGTCAGCGGGTTGAGGCTCAGCATGGTAAATGACCCGCTTCTGGGGGTCACCAAGCGGAGGTACTCGCTGGACGAGAACCTTGGCACTATCGCCTTTGACCTGAGCAGGAACCGGCACCAGAGCGGGGTCGACAACGCAACGTGGAACACGGGCAGGTACGGCAAGTGCTTGTACTTCCTCGCAGGGAGCAGCTGCAAGCTTAACACTGGGTTCACCACCGCCGTTGGGGCCAATGGCTGTCTCTCGATAGGGTTCTGGGTGAAGGCTGCGCCCGGCGCAACCGGGGTGATCGCTGGTTTTGGTATGACCGCGGGTAACTGGAGGAGAATCCAATTCAACTGGAGCGGCAACAAGGTTCGACTCTACGTCAGGGATGATTATACAAATGTTCTCCAGGTTACATCTGACGCAACAATAGCCGACAATAAATGGTACCATA
>CAYLJH010000349.1:0-1780 GCA_964383685.1 uncultured Candidatus Bathyarchaeia archaeon
GAGGCCGGGGCTGGAAGGGCGATGTCAAGATAATGCAGCTGGACATGGAGGAGCTGAAGTCAGTTGGATGGACGCCCAAGTATGGAAGCGCGGTGGCCGTCAGGCTCACTGCAAGGTCAGTTATTGAGGCTGATTAGCCCTATTTATTCAATTGAAGGACCTAATCAACGGCGCAAATTAGTGAATTTTGTTTATTTTGGCTCAAATACCGCCAAATCGAGGTAAATGCTATCAATCCATCTGCCCCTTTATTTTCCATGTATTCTGAAAGCCACTGTCATCTGGGTGATATGAGCCTGGATAATATCAGGGAGGCCGAGAAGATTGGCTTCAAGCTCCTCCTCACCAGCGGGATAGACCTACCCTCATCGGAGCAGGCAATCAACACGGCTAGAAGACATGAGATAGTGAAATCATGCGTCGGGGTCCACCCCTGGTACGCAGACGAGTATAGCGATGACGTTGGGGCCAGGTTCAGGGAGCTGGTCAAAGACCCCGAATGTGTAGCCATCAGTGAGATCGGCCTCGATTTCATCGGCAGGATGACCCATGAGTGGGTGCGGGAGGACCGTTTCATCGACCCAAAGGTCCAGCACAACGCGCTTGACAAGCAACTCGGCATAGCAAGAGATCTTAAGATACCGGCCATCGTCCATGACCGTGCTCCAGGGCAGGAGATGCTTGAGATACTCATCGACTCCGGCAACACGGACACCGGTCTAGCTATCCACGGTTTCTCCAAGGATATTGATTACGCCCGCAAGTGCGTTGACCACGGTATTATGCTCAGCGTTGGGCTAAGGACTATTCAGGCAGGCGATCCGATCTTCCTCAAGGCGGTAGCCGAGACCCCCATCGAGTACATGCTCACGGAGACCGATTCCAGCAAACCCGAGGGCGTCATCACTTGCTGCGAGCTGATAGGCGAGGTCAAGGGAATGTCCAAGGAGGACGTTGGGGCTGCCTGCACCAGGAACCTGAAGAGGCTCCTGGGACTCTGAGCCTGCCCAATATTCTTTTATCCAGTGTGGCGACCGCTCTGTAAGGAGCCTTCGCCGTGGATGAGTCGTTAAAGAAGCTAGCACCCGTCTACGCGCTGGTATTCCTGAGGGCCCTCAGCCTGTCCATTACAGTGACCGGCCCCATCATGCCACTCTACGTGAGAACCCTTGGGGTAAGCGTCTCCCAGTGGAGCTTCCTGTCAACAAGCTTTGCCTTCGGGCTGGTATCGTTCGAGGCATTCTGGGGCTCAATGTCGGACAGGGTGAACAGGATCAGGATTCTCATCATCTCAATGATCCTCATGAGCTTGGTGCTCCCCCTATACACGTTCCCTGGACTACTGCCCTACTTCTTCATATTCCAGTTCCTGATAGGTTCATTTTTCGTCATGGTGGGACCAACCAGCAGGGCCCTCATCGCGGAGTTGTCCCCCGCTGACCGATTGGGCTTCAACATGAGCCTCTGGTCTTCATGTTTCGCCATAGGCGGGATATCAGGGCCTATACTTGGAGGGCTGATAGCCCGGAACTATGGGTACCCGACAGCGTTCTACGCTTCAACCGTGATCCTTTTGCTAGCCGCATTGATGATGTTCATCACGGGAAAGGACAGCGAGAGTAAGGAGGGATCAAACGGGGGCATCTCCGAGTTGTTAAACAATTTCAGCTCCATCATGTCCGACCAGAGGATTAGAACCACTTTCATTACCGCCTTCCTGATCTTCTTTGGCACATCCGCGGTTCGCAGCTTCATCCCTATCTACGCCTCCGAGCTTTAC
>CAYLJH010000350.1:0-1776 GCA_964383685.1 uncultured Candidatus Bathyarchaeia archaeon
AACTGGTGAGACATCCAGACGCTTATGACTTGTTTTGCCCCGGTATTTTTTGGAAATACGGAAGTGTACCCAAAAATGAATTGGAATTATCCAATGAAGAGAAGAGGGATGACTGGTCTAGAGACAGCCATCATATTGGTTGCGTTTGTAATCACGGCGGCAGCCTTCAGCTTCGTAGTGCTGAACATGGGCTTCCTCACTGCTCAGAAAAGCCAGACGGTTATCTCAGCGGGTATGCAGGAAGCAACATCATCATTACAGGCTGACGGAGACCTCATCGGTGAGTTCAACGTATCAAGCGGCAACATGACCAAGACAACCTTCTATGTTCGGCTATCCCAGGGAAAGGAGCCCATTGATACAGCGGGAGACAAGCTGATCATCACGTACAGCAACCCCTACGTCTACGGCGTCATCAAGGACGGCGTAAAGGCTGGGGGCTCGTTCACCGAGATCGTCGGTGACGGCGATACACTTGTCGAGTACGGTGAAAGGTGGCTGGTCGAGATTGATTTTGATACCGTTGCAGGGGCAACGGTTTTGAACAGCAGCGATGCCTACAGCGGCGCGTATGATACGTTCAGGCTTGAGCTGAGGCCGGCGCAGGGCGCTGTCCTGGCAGTTGAGAGGACCATCCCTGCGGTTAACACCGCCATCATGATCCTTGAGTAACCTCACGAATCTCCCTCCCCTTTTTTATTTTTTAAACCTATTATAATATATAGGCATTTCATTGATTTTGGAAGAATGGACCATGCTCAAGGTCGGAATTAACGCCGTTGAATGTAAAAGTAGTAATTTATCCCATCAAGAACTCGCCGGTAACAAGGGTTCCCACCAGAATTAAAAAAAATTCTCAGAATAACAACCTGTAGGTACCAGATATGGAATAGCCTACAGCAATACCTGGAGATCATCGAGGGCCTGGAGGGCCCGCCTGCCCCGCTCGGTTATCTCAAGCTGCTTCCTCTTGCCCTCAGGGGTGGACTTGACCAGGCCCCTCCGCTCAAGGTCTGTGAGGTGCTGGTACACGGCCCCTATGGTCATGTCAAGGCCGATGCTCTTCCAGATGGCGTACCCATAGGTGGGCTGCTGCTCTATTATCCTCAGGATTTTCTCTTTAGTGGATAGCCTGGACCCCAGCCGGGGGGCCTT
The DNA here is from genome assembly GCA_964383685.1 of uncultured Candidatus Bathyarchaeia archaeon. GTDB lineage: Archaea > Thermoproteota > Bathyarchaeia > TCS64 > TCS64 > RBG-16-57-9. Next base: position 1,156 of record CAYLJH010000350.1, read on the forward strand.
CTTCCTCTTTGTGAGGTTCCTCAGGATGTCATCGGTCTTCAGGCCACTGCTGGTCACCAGGCACACGATCCTCGCCTCTGGGCTGATCCTTTCCTGCACCTCCGCCAGTTTCAGGCAGGCAACGGGTGCCGACGACGCTGGCTCCGCGAATATGCCCTCCTTGCCTGCGATCTCCCTGCCCGCCTCGACCATCTCGTCATCTGACACCGAGACGGCGAAGCCGTTAGAGTCCCTAAGGGCCTCAAGGGCAAGTTTCCCGTAAATCGGCTCCTTTACCCTGATGGCGGAGGCGTTGGTGTCCCCGTCCTCGATCTTGACGGGCTCACCTGATCCCTCCTGGAAAGCACGCGAGATGGGGGCGCATCCCACCGCCTGGACCCCGATCAATGCCGGTTTTTTATCTATTATCCCAAGCATCTCCATCTCCGTGAATCCCTTCCAGATGGCGTGGAGGGTTGCCCCGCTCCCCATGGCCACTATGACCCAGTCAGGTACTCCTTCCTGTTCCACGATCTCGTAGCTGATGGTCTTGAGTGCCTCGATGGCCAGCGGGTTCAGCTCTGTGGTGGCCTGGTACCAGTCCATCTCCTCCTCCAGATCCCTTGCCATCTCGATGGCCTC
>CAYLJH010000351.1:0-1776 GCA_964383685.1 uncultured Candidatus Bathyarchaeia archaeon
GGCGTAATCCATCCAGCCACCATAGAAGGTGTACTTGTTGTTCCACTTGGCCCAGTCGCTCAGCTCCTTGGGCAGGTTAGACCTGGGAACAGTGTGGGTAAATGAAACAGGGTCCTTGCTGTGCTCGATGGCGTCGTCGGTGCTGGGGTCACCCGTATGGCTCAGGTCGATGAGGACGCCCTGCTTGTTCATCTCCTCGACAAGAGAGCGCCCGTAATTGCTAAGTCCAGCCTGCTTGTTCTCGCTGCACCCGTCACCTGCGCTGTTCCTGTAGTTGTAGGTCAGCTGGATGATCCTGATGCCGTACTCGTACGCGATCTTCAGGAAATCGAGGGTTCCTTCAAGGAACTGGCTGTCCTGTGGACCGAAGATGACGGCGTGCTTGCCCTCCTTCTTCGCCTTCATGATGTCCGCCGCCGATGTGGCGATCAGAGCCTTGTCCTCTGACCTCTTTGCCCAGTTATGGTAGGTCTTCATCTCCCGCAACGCCTCACCTAGGTTGTGCTGCATCCCAACCGTGATGTTTGATGCCGTGATTCCACCTGCGAGCATGTCGTCAACCCAGATGTCCTCGGCCACGTAATCAGTGAACGCGACGAGGCTAGCATCGATGACCACTGCCTCCTTGTGGAGGGCCAGGGCGTGCGCTTCCTCGTCCTTGGTTATGTCCTTGAAGCTTCTCATATCAATCTGGTACTGATGGGGGTGCTTGCTTTTGAATAATCTTGCCTATAATCGAGTGGGAAACGGAGCATGGCTGCCTGTTCACGCTCCTTAATTATACCACGTCTGCCTATCAGTCTTAGATGTCAACGCGTCAGGATGTGGCCAGGGAGGCAGCCAGGCTCCTATACAACAGGTCCGTGAAGGAGTACAAGGACGCCAAGGAGATGGCGGCAGCGAGCCTGGGATCAAGGGCGCTCCCGAGCAACTACGAGGTCGCAGTGGAGCTGGACACACTCACTGACGAGTACGAGGGCCCAGGTAGGCAGCGCATGCTTATCGGGATGAGGGAGATAGCCCTTGACGTGATGAGGACGCTGGGCGGCCTATCGCCGGTTCTCATTGGAAGCGTCTGGAGGGGAACCGTGAGGAAGGGAAGCGACATCGACATAGTCGTCTATCATCCGGAGTCCTCAAAAGTCGCACAGATACTTGGAAAGTATTCGATAATCGAAACGGAGAAAACGCAGTTCATCATGGACGGGATGCCCAGGACATCGACCCACATATCAATGATCATCGACGGGCACCCCGTCGAGGTCGTGGTCCGCCCCCCCGAGGACAGGGACCATTACAGAGACGAGAGGTGCGAGACATACGGGGATTTCAAGAGGGGGATCGGCCTTCGTGAGCTGGAAAAGCTTATGAGTTCTGACCCCCTCCGACGATTCGTGCCCAGGAGGAGAAACAGGTGAAGCCAAAACTATTCGGAAGCTCAGGGATCAGGGGACTTGCCAACAAGGACATCACAACTACGCTGGCTCAGCGCGTGGGCGCGGCCATAGCCACAATGAACCAGGGCGGACAGGTGGTAGTCGGCTACGACGCCAGGATATCGGGGCCAATGCTTGAGATGGCGTTGTCATCAGGGATCAACGCGGCCGGGGCGGATGTAATCCAGGTGGGCCTGGTTCCCACGCCTGTGACGGCGTGGATGATAGGGAAGACGGGGTCGGACGCCGGTGTGGAGATAACCGCCAGCCATAACCCACCCGAGTACAACGGGCTGAAGGTATTCAACAGGGAGGGGATGAGCCTAACAATCAAGGAGCA
>CAYLJH010000352.1:0-373 GCA_964383685.1 uncultured Candidatus Bathyarchaeia archaeon
CTGGTGGCATCGATGACGGCAATAGTCCTGAGCTCCTTCTTGAACAACTCGTTGTCCTCGCGGGTGGGCTTCGTGGTGTTGTAGACTATCACTCTCTTGTCCTTTAGGCCCTGTGTTATCTCCATCTGCTCCGGCATCAATGGGTCAAGCACCATCAGGTACTCGGGGTAATAGATCATGGAGCGGGTTGCCTTGCTCTCGTCTCCTATCTGTGCGAAGGCAAGAACCGGGGCTCCTCTCCTGGCGCTCCCGTACATGGGGAACGCCCTGCAGAACTTGTCCTCATAGCTCGCCGCTATGGCGATTAGCTCACCGCACGCGACGACGCCCTGGCCGCCCATGCCGTGAGCTAATCGCCATAGCGGCGAGCTAT
>CAYLJH010000352.1:383-1758 GCA_964383685.1 uncultured Candidatus Bathyarchaeia archaeon
GCCTGATTTCATCTACCAAGTTTTATTCCTCTGAAAAATGCCGTCGAAATGAACGCTACATAGGGGGGATATTGGTAGCCCGCTCATTTCGACTCCAGAAGGAATCAAATTATTCGTATAAGAAGAATGCCATGAGTTTTTTGTGGCGGTAAATACTGTAATTATGAGGAACGGAGGGGTTTAGCGCATTAATTTTAACTGCATGGACATAATGTTTTGTCATGCAGTACGCGGAAATCATCGTCGGGATATACACGTTCATCATGATAGGAGTTCTTCATTTTGCTGTCGTTAAGATTGAACGGGTTATCGGTTCCCATATCTGGCCGTGGTTTGTCGTCCTGGGCCTGGTATTCGGCGTGGCCAGCCTGATGGTGCCTGATGTCCTGGCCTCTGCACTGCTGGGAGTCTCTGGGTTCCTCTTCGCTTGATCCGGGCCGGAGCTGAAGAAGCAGAGGGAAAGGGTCGCAGGGACACATGATCGTTCACCTCAAAGCCGAAAATAGAAATACCTTGAACGCTTTACTCTGTGTGAATTATATGAACCCCGACAAATACTATTCAGAGCTAGGGGCATCCTACGAGCCTGGGGTGCTCACCACCGTTGTCCTTGCGGCAGAAGAACTGGCAAGACAGGGCAAGAAGATCATCGGTCTGACAGGAGGCATGTACGACGTTGAGAGCTTCCCGTGGAAGGAGGTCAGGTCCACACTCGTGGATGCATCGGAGAAGGACTGGAAGGTAATGCTCCAGTACGGCAGCACCAGGGGCATCCAGCCACTCAGGGAGGAGATCTGCAAGTGGATGAAGGGTCACAGCATCGATGCGGACCCTTACAGCGAGATAATGATAATGACGGGCAGCCAGGAGGCGCTGGACATCGTCGCAAGGATCTTCATGGATCCGGGTGACGTTGTCATAGTCGGGGCACCAACATACCTGTCAGCACTCACGGCCTTTGCGCCCAGCAAGCCCGATATCAGGGAGGCGAAGCTGGACGCGGACGGCATGGACCCCGAGGCACTGGAGGAGACAATCAAGCAGGTCATCGCCGAGGGCAAGGAGGTCAAGCTCCTGTACATCATCCCCACGTTCCAGAACCCCATGAGCAGCATGCTCACCATGGAGAGACGTGAGAAGATCATAGCCCTGGCAAAGAAGTATGATTTCCTCATCCTTGAGGACAACCCGTACGGGTACATCACGTTCGAGGACGAGATGCCAAAGCCCATCAAGGCGCTGGACGACGAGGGCAGGGTCATGTACACCAGCACCTTCAGCAAGATCGTCAGCCCCGGAATGCGCATCGGCTGGCTTGTAGCCAGGAAGGAGTTCATCGTCAAGATGGCCGAGGCAAAGGGCAGCACCATCATCA
>CAYLJH010000353.1:0-1757 GCA_964383685.1 uncultured Candidatus Bathyarchaeia archaeon
GATCGGAAGAGCACACGTCTGAACTCCATCGATCCCGAGAAGGCTTGGAATGGTTTTTGCGTATTTTGCTTTTTCTTCTTTTCTCCAAGTCCATTCTTCTCCACAGCTAGGACAAACGGCAATAGCGTTTTGGTGTTTCATCAGTCCTAATGAATCAATCTTTTCTACGTGCCATCTTTCTTCCGATAACTCAAACCATAGCTCCACGTCATGTAGCTCGAAGACAAGACTGCTCCCTCCAATACCTCGCATTACACTTGGGGCTGGCTGTTTCTTGGCAATTTCATCATAATCAATGCCTAACTCGACCCCATCTCCTTCGGATAAAACCGTGATTGAGGCTCCAGTGTCTACCGCAAACGGGATTTGTTTGTCGATACGAGGGTCTTCACATTTTATATGTATTCTAAGATAGCCAAGCCTCTGTGTGGGGTGCCTGAACCCCGTGATTCTAATCGTGTCCGCCCACCTCAATGATCAAAGCTGGTTAAAGGAGAAGGCCTTCAGTATCTTTGGAGATGTACTCTATCATGCAGTCATCCAAATTGATTGAATCACTCTTTCGAACACGCTCCACGAGTACTACAAGGTCAGGGTCATTGTCAACGACTTTTCCATTACAAAGAGCAACATGCTGATCTGGGTACTCCTCGATTAGCTCGCCGTAGAGGGTTAGAAATGCGTTAAAGCTCCTCTTGAACGCCTTGTTCCTTTTTTTCTGAACCGGGGATTCCATCGACGCCACCATTTTTCCTCAACCCACACTCTTACTGATACTTTGTATTGAAACTATTGTATATATGCTTCTATTATGTGAGTCATGAGCACCTAACTACTCCATTGAGGCTAACGAAGGGATTATGAAAAAGGTTTCTGAGGGAGAATATTGATAAAAAAGACCACAATCAGGCTTGGATAACCTCAAAACAGTATAGGGTACATCATACTGAGCGGTTTTGGTCGAAAAGAACCTAGATTTTAGAAGCGACACGGTGACGTGGCCCAGCCCGGAGATGAGGCAGGCGGCAGCGGAGGCCATGGTGGGTGACATGGGGTACGGTGAGGACCCCTCGGTGAATGAACTTGAGAGGCTTGCGGCGGAGAAGCTGGGCAAGGAGGCGGGCATGTTCGTCACAAGCGGGCATCAGGGAAACGCCGTGGCGATACTTGCACAGACTAGCAAAGGGGACGAGATCATACTGGAGGCTAGGAGCCACATCTACAGCATGGAGAAGGGTCACTGGGCTGTAATCGGGAGCCTCGTGCCGAGGCTAATCAAAGGGGTGGACGGGTTCCTCCCATCAGACCAGATCAGGTCCAACATCCACGGGAACGTCAAGGATGGTTTCAGGACAAGCCTCCTGTGCAACGAGAACACAAATCTTGCCGCTGGAGGGACGGCCATCCCCGTCAATCAGATGAGGGAGATGTACGACACCGGCAAGGAGCTGGGGCTGCAGGTCCACACCGACGGGGCGAGGATATTCAACGCGTCCACGGCCCTGGGCGTGGACGTGAAGGAGATAGCCAGACAGGCGGACACGGTTCAGTTCTGCCTCAGCAAGGGGCTCGCGGCCCCGGTTGGCTCAATGGTAGTCGGGCCACAGGAGGTCATCGACCGCGCCAAGAACCCCATACGCCGTTAACGTTGCCAGTGGAACCAGAATGGACCGGCCGATGAGATTTCGACCCATCAGATTGCCGATGATCAGGCCCACGGTGATCAGGACCACCGGTATGATTATCAAAAGCCCACC
>CAYLJH010000354.1:0-1753 GCA_964383685.1 uncultured Candidatus Bathyarchaeia archaeon
AGTACGACTGGTCATTAACCGCCTCGTACACCGCCATACTTGTGTCAGCGAGGGCATACATGAACAGCAAGGGGTACAGGCCCACCAGCAAGGGAGGGCACGTTGCTGTTGTCAGGTACCTCCAAGTGGATGATGCTGACCTGAGAAAATATGCAACACGGATTGACAGGATGCGGAGGTCAAGGCACCGGGTAACCTACGATGAGTACGATATCATCACAAAGCGAGGCGCCCAAAACGCCCTGACAACAGCACGAACGTTCCTTGTCCTCATTGAATCCAAGGTGAACTAATTATTACGATGATATGACCAGTTGCTGGAGCGCGTTATCTGGTAAAATACTGAAGGGTCTTCGTCTCCTCGTCGTATTCTTTAATCATCTCGATGTCCGTGAGTTCCATGATGATCACCTCGGCGAAGCCAAACACCGTGCTCCCCTCAATCATGTGACCCCCGATAACCCTGATGGCTTCGTCCTCGATGTATGAGAGCGTAAGATGCGCGTGAACAAGCGGCTTCCCATCCGCGATGCCGACATTCCCCGATAACCCTATAATCTCCGATGGCTTCTCAAACGAGAGGTAACTCCTGTTCAGGTCTGTGATCGGGAACTCGTCTGGCAGAGTCCTGCAGTTACGCAGTTTTGCATGCGACAACAAACCGACACCCGACATTATGACCCCGGATCTTACTCCTTTTTCCTCGACTATCTCCTGCAACGAGCGAAGGAGGTCGCATCCAGTTTTAAGCCTTGAAACAACAACCCGCCCAGTATTACTCGTTCTCGAAATATAGTTTCTTGACTCGTCTGTACTGGCATCTACGTTTTTTTGTTTACTCATGACGCGCTCAGTAATTACATAATTGATGTCCTCTAAAAGATCTCCTTGAATTCCTCTTTTACCACAAAAGCCAAGACGTGAATTATGATACGGAAATCATAGAGGGTTAGAGTTGGGTCAGACGCCCATCACACACTCCATCACGCAGTTTAGAAGCACGTTGGCCCCGTTGACGCAATCCTTCTTCAAGGTACTCTCCTCTGGGCAGTGGCTCCTGCCTCCGATGGATGGAACAAAGATCATCGCTGTTGGGCATATACGGGTCATAAACTGGGCGTCGTGTCCGGCGCCGCTGTGCATCCTCATGTAGGATAGTCCCAGCTCTTTTGATTTCCTTTCCACCAACTCGACGAGCCCCGCGTCAAACCTCACCGGCTTGGCGTCCACCGTCTGGGTAAGACTACACTCAAGACCATGCTTCCTTGATACTTTCCGTATGAGATCGGCTACAATCTCCTGCCCTTCCTCGTAAAGTTCCTCCGCATACTGCCTGAAATCCACAGTGAAGAAAGCCCCACCCGGAACAACGTTCCTTATATCGGGTTTAGGGAGCAGCCTCCCCATGGTCGCCACCGATCCGTTACCCAGTTCCTCGGCCGTTTCTCTCAGCCTGATACATAGCTCGGCAGCTGCAAGCAACGCGTCCTTGCGGAGGTGAAGCGGTGTAGTGCCAGCGTGGTTAGCCTCGCCAGTGTACTCACCGTCCCACCAAGCCATCCCCTGAACGCCCTCAACTCCCCCCAACTCCAGTCCCTGTTTATGGAGCACAGGCCCCTGCTCAACATGCAGCTCAAGAAAGAGACCTGCCTCTAGTTCGTCGTTTCCAAGATACCCTATCCTCTTCAGCTCATCCTTCACCGTGACCCCGTCGTCGTCAGAGGCGCCCCACGCCGTCTCCACGTCAAGCTCA
>CAYLJH010000355.1:0-854 GCA_964383685.1 uncultured Candidatus Bathyarchaeia archaeon
GGATGCCGTCCCTGATGAGGGTCAGAAAGTCCACGAGCTGAGCCCGGAGTACGCCTCTGAGGTGGTCAAGAATTATATCAAGCACCTGGGGGCCTGTGACTCCGGGGTTACCATGCTCAGCCCCAACTTTGTGTACTCAACCAGGGGAATGCCTGACGCGTACCTGGAGTGGGGCGACAATATACCTGACCTGCCAAGCACGCGGTGATGTTCACCTGCGAGATGAACTATGAGCACATCATGTCCGCGCCCCACTCGCCCACCGTGGCCGAGTCCAGCCATGAGTACGCGCTGGGAGATTACATATCAACGATAGTCGCCCACTGGTTCAAGTCAATGGGCTACCACGCCGTGGCCCAGATGGACAACCATTACGACACCATCACCCCGCCGATAGCAGTTGATGCAGGTCTTGGTGAGATAGGGAGGAACGGGTACCTGATCCACCCCGAGTACGGTTCCAGGGTCAGGGTGTTCGGAGTACTCACCGATATGCCCCTCGTACCGGACAAGCCAGTTTCCTTTGGGGTCGAGGAGTATTGCACCGAGTGCAAGAAATGCGCCACCACCTGCCCGAGCCTGAGCATACCCATGGAGGGCATGGTGGAGCACAACGGGTACATGAAGTGGAAACTCGACGAGGAGACCTGCTTCGAGTACTGGAGGAAGGTGGGGACAGACTGCGGCATCTGCATGGCGGCATGCGGGTTCAGCAGGCCCCATACTCCGCTTCATATCTCGGTGAAGTGGCTCATCAAGAGGTCTCCAGTGGTGAGGAAGATATTCCCGATCATGGATGACCTGATGTACGGGGCCAAATGGAGGCCGAGGAAGGTATCAAAGTGGCTAGACTG
>CAYLJH010000355.1:864-1302 GCA_964383685.1 uncultured Candidatus Bathyarchaeia archaeon
GATCGGCCAGCATGCCCGCCACCGGGGCCAGCAAGAAGAAGGGGACGAAAAAGGGAAAAAATCAGGCCAGCTTGTCTGGTCGGTAATCATACTTCACATGCTTAACCACGTAATCAGTGGGTCGATGCCCATGCTCTACCCCGACCTCATGGATGAGTTCAATGTCTCTTATTCAGAGCTAGGGTTAATCAGGTCCGCCGCTGGCCTCGCGGCGGGGGTTCCACAGATGTTTGTCGGTTTTTTCAGGCGCTGGTTCAGCGCACGGGCCCTGGTTTCCGGTGGTAACCTCATCAACGCACTCATGAACATCGGCATCTCATTGGGCAATGGGTTCGCGTCGTTCCTGGGCTTCAGCGTCCTCGCTGGGGTGGGCAGCAGTGTCCAGCATCCCATCGGCGCGTCTATCGTCAGCCACGCCACGGACCCCAAGGACAGGGG
>CAYLJH010000355.1:1312-1746 GCA_964383685.1 uncultured Candidatus Bathyarchaeia archaeon
GGCAGGATGCTTGGGCTAAACCAGGCCGTGCCGTCAATCGCGTTTGCATTCACGCCGCTGTTAACCGCGTACCTCCTCACCAAGATGGGATGGAGGTCAACACTGGGGTTACTTTCTATCCCCGCCCTGACGCTTTCGCTGATTGTCCTGTTCTTCGTCAAGGGCTCCAGCGACGTTGAGGGCAGGACAAGGGACGCCCTCAACTTTGGAAAGCTCCGCGAGCAGCTCAAGAACAGGAACGTCCTGTCCATCAGCGTCCTCAGGAGCGTCATGGCGTTCAGGATGGGAGTGAGGACATTCCTGCCACTCTATTTCATGGATATCCTCGGGTTCACACCTGAGAGAAGCAGCCTTCTCTACTCCATCATGCTGGGAGGCAGTGTACTCGGACCATTCTTCTGGGGCTGGCTCAGCGACAGGATGAACAGGAAGCC
>CAYLJH010000356.1:0-1721 GCA_964383685.1 uncultured Candidatus Bathyarchaeia archaeon
CCACCCATCGGCCTAACCTATCCTAATGTGGATGGCTGGGGCTTAAACCTAGTGCCGGTGTCAACAGGTCTCCTTTTCAAGGAGCCTCTCCGCCTCTTCCCTGATCTCATTGAATGGGTTCCCGATGTTTAGCGCCCCGTTCAAGACCTGTAATGGATTCTCTGGGACTGGGACAAGTATGACATGGTCTCCGGCGTTCACCAAAAGTACCTTCCCAAGTTTGAGGATCTTCCTCAATTCATTGGGCAGGGTAATCCTCCCCTTTTCATCAATCTCAACGATGCACATAACCGTCCTCTCACCGGTCCTTGTCTGTTTCTTGTTAGAAAAAAAGGTTAGAGTGGGCCCCTGTTTCTTAGCAGTGTGGCAAAGATGGCTCCAAGTGTCAGGACCGCCAACCCCTGTGCCAGGTAGAGGGAGCCGCTCAGCCAGGGCTTGAAGATCTCCCCTCCTACCCGTGTGCTGATTCTGCACTCTGCCGAGTCGCTGTCATTCACCTTGTGGCCGCCCTCGTCGAACCCGGTGGCCGTGGCCGTGTTGATGTACAGGCCCTCGGGCTGGTCGAACAGGGTGTGCTCGTCCGATGCCTCAGCCCCCATGACCAGGTCGATGGGTCCCAGCACCGTCAATGCAAGGGTCTCGTCATAGACCGTCACGTCGAAGAGGTCACAGTCCCCCGTGTTCTCAACGGTGTACGTGTATGTGATGTCCGCAGGGGCCATGCTGGACGAGACCTGGCACTCCTTGACGAGGTTGATGCTCGGCTCGTTGATGAGTAATCCGTCAGTTACCGCTGGCGATGACGGAATCTCGGATACCGTCTCGGTGTAGAACGCCGTTGCCTCGTTGATGACGGTCTCTCCCAGGGGGGCATCTTCGTCAACGGTGACCTCGAAGGTTACCGTGGCGTGTGGGTCAGTCGTGAAAGGCCCAGCCCCATAGTCCCATACCAGCGTGCCGTTGCCGTGGTCTGTGAACGTTATTGGGGCGGGCACGCTTGTCTGGGACGCCGCCACATAGGTGAGCCCATCGGGCAGTGTGTCCCTAATCCTGAAATCCATGATGCTGAGGATGGGACCGCCGTTTACGGTGTGGACGCTCACCATCACGGTAAACTCGATGGTGTCCCCGCTGTGGTAGTTTTCCTGGATTGGCGTGTGGGTCTTCTCCATCTCGACGAACGTGGCTGATGCCATGGGCACCAGTGCCATTAAAACAAGTGTCGCTATGAACGCTATTCTTCGGTTCATGTTACTCAATGGAAGGGTGGGAAGTGACAGTGAATACGGAAGTGTTACCCTGTACTGGGTGCGGCGGGTACAAGATAACTGGTTTAACTTCACAGCTCCGTTGAACTCGTCGCCTAGCTCTTTGGCTTCCTGCGCCTCTTCCTTGACTGGTAGATGGGCATGTCCTCGGTTATGTAGCACAGCTCCAGCTTGCACTTGAAGAAGATTAGGAGCATGCCAAAGGCCACTATTGTCGCGCTCCACGCGGCGTCCAGGTTGCCCTGGCTGTACATGAATATCGTTATGAGGAACAGGGTCAGGGAGCCCACCAGGTCCTCCATAGTGACTCGCATGGTTACGCTTGGATGGGGCGGCAATTAAACGGTTTTAGCCTTCCTCCTTCCGAGGATGAGCCATGCCGGTATTGCCGCGATGACGAGCCAGATTACCCACTGGTGCTGGTCCAGGTAGCCCGCCTGTATCAGGGCGATG
>CAYLJH010000357.1:0-1717 GCA_964383685.1 uncultured Candidatus Bathyarchaeia archaeon
CTTTTCAAGCTCCCACGTGTTCACAACATCTTCCTGGGTTAGCCACCCCCTCCTGGCTACACCAACGCACAATGGCAGGAACTCCATCTGCGGGACGTTGTGGGCGTCTGTGCCAAGCGATATCTTGACCCCCATTTCCTTCGCCCTCCTTGCGTTGACATCCGTGAGGTCAAGCCTGCTGGGGCTGCCGTTGATCTCCATGAATACGTCCTGCTCGGCCGCTGCCTCGAATACCCTGTCCAGGTTAAGTGCGTACCCGCTCCTCCTCTGGATGAGTCTGCCCGTGGGGTGCCCTATCGCCTTGACGTACGGGTTGTGAATGGCGTCAACCATCCTCTGGGTGAGCTTTTCCTCGTCATTCTGGAACCCCGTGTGGACGCTGGCGATCACAAAATCAAGCTGGCTCAGTATTTCATTGCTGTAGTCCATGGAGCCGTCCCCCTTGATGTCGCACTCAGTTCCCGTTAGAATCTTGACCTCGGTGTACTCCTCGTCCAGAACCTCGATCTCCTTGATGAGCTTTGCGAGTTTTTTCTCAGATAGCCCCTTGGCGATGGCGAGTCCCTTGCTGTGGTCCGTTATTGCGATGTACTCGTGGCCCATGGAGACCGCCTTCTCCACAAGGTGCTCAAGTGGGTCTGCGCCGTGGCTGTAATCCGTGTGGAGGTGCAGGTCCCCCCTTATCTGATCCATTGTAACCAGGTCGGGCAGCCTTCCCTCAATCGCCGCCTCTATCTCCCCCGTGTTCTCCCTGAGCTCAGGAGGCATCCACCTCATGCCCATTGACTCGTAGATGGTCTCCTCGTCCTCAGCTGCGATTAGCTCGTCCGTCTCCCTGTTGTAGAGCCCGTACTCGTTGAGTTTCAACCCAGCCTTGACCCCGATGGTCCTGAGGTTGACGTTGTGCTCCTTGCTTCCCGTAAAGTACTGGAGGGCCGCACCGTAGCTCTCGGGTGGTACGACCCTGAGGTCAACCTGAAGCATATTCTTGAGGACCACCGTGCTCTTCGTTGGACCCTGGCCAAGAATCCTGACGATGGGGGGCATCGATACGAAGTGCTCAGTAACCTTCTCGGGCTCATTCGAGCTAACCAGGACATCCAAGTCTCCCACGGTTTCCTTCCTCCTCCTCGCGGAGCCAGCTACCTCAACCCGCCTGACCGCGTCGTTATCCTTCATATAACTCAAGATGCCTTGGATGATTGGCAAAACCTCTCCGAGGAGGAACCTGGTGCTCCTGTTCTTGTACTCGGAGATTGCCTTGATGATGTTCTCCTCCTTCTTGGGCCCCAATCCCTTCAATCCCCTGAGCTGCTGCCCCTTCGCGGCCTCCTCAAGCTCCTCGATTCCAGTGATGTTGAGGTCCTTGCTGAACCTCATTGCCAGCTTTGGGCCGATCCCCTCGATCTCTATCATCCTGAGGACGCCGGGGGGCAGGCTGTCCTGGAGGTCCAGAAGGATCGATGACATGCCGGTCTCGATGATCTCCCCGATGGTCAACGCGATGCTCTTGCCCACGCTGGGAATCTTCTCAAGCTCGCCTCTGTCTGCCACCGCCTTGATGTCCTCGGGTAACGCCGCGACCCGCTGGGCGGCGCCCATCATCCGCCGCATCTGGCCGGGGAAGGCCGCATAGCCGACACCTTCTAGGATAAACACCAGTCCAATGGCAAGGAATATTGTCTGCCAGTCCACCCTAGCGCTTGCTCTTGGTGGC
>CAYLJH010000358.1:0-1714 GCA_964383685.1 uncultured Candidatus Bathyarchaeia archaeon
ATGCCCTTGATCTCCTCCCTCATCTCCACCCTTAGCTTGGCGTCCAGGTTGCTCAACGGCTCGTCAAGGAGCAGTATGCCGGGCTCGATGACAAGGACCCTTGCGAGGGCTACCCTCTGCTGCTGGCCCCCGCTGAGCTGGTTGGGGAACCTGTCACCCAAACCTGCAAGCCCCACCAGTTCAAGGACTTTTTCTACGGTCCTGGCCACCTCTTCCTTGGGGATCTTCCTGACCTCAAGGCCGTAAGCGACGTTCTCGTCCACCTTCATATGGGGCCACAACGCATAGTTCTGGAACACCATGCCAGTGTTGCGCTTGAAGCTGGGCTCCTGGGTCACGTCCACGCCGTCGTAGTAGATCTTCCCCGATGTGGGGTACTCAAGTCCGGCTATCATCCTCATTGATGTCGTCTTCCCGCAGCCGCTGGGGCCCAGGAATGTGAAGAACTCCCCGTCGTTGATCGTCAGGTTTACGTTGTCAGCTGCCGTTACATCGCCGAACTTTTTCGTCACGTTTTCCAGTGTTACTTTGACCATTTTTATTAGACTCCTAGGAACGATGATTTCTGTTTAAGGATATAGTTCGAGACCGCCATGGCGGCTATCTGGACCGCCATGAGCATCACGCACAGCGCAGCCCCGATACTGATGGAGCCCGTTGCCGCTGCGCCGTACACGATCTGGCTGATGAAATAAGTGATGGGCATCCGGTCCTCACGCAGCGCACCCAGCGTCACGCTGGCGCTAACCTCACTCATGCTGTACACGAAGCCCAGAATTGCACCGTTGATTATGTGTCCGATTATCAGGGGCAGCACTATCCTGAAGAATGTGGTTGACCTGTCGGCCCCCAGGTTCATGCTGCTCTCCTCAAGACTCTTGTCTATCTGCTGCAGCCCCGCGCCGACGCTGCGTGTTGTGAAAGGCAGCCTCCTGATGCTGTAAGCGCAGATCAGGAGCAGGGCGGGGTCAACGAGGGGGTCAAGTATCGTGCCTGCGAAGACATCGCTGAAGAAAAGGAAGTACCCGATGGCCAAGCTTATGCCGGGAATGGCCACGGGAAGCGTAGCGAGTGTGTCAAGGATTCCCTTCCCAGGGATATCCCGTTTGCCCACGATGTACGCGATGCTGCTGCCTACGAGGACCATGACAACAACGGCGATACCGCTGTAGATCAGGCTGTTCAATATCGCCCCCCTTACCTCGGGATTTGCATATAATCCCTTGATAAACCGTCCAGTTATCTCCGTTGGAAGTGTGCCGCTTGTCGCCCAGTCAGTAGTCGCCAGGATGACTGTGCCTATCTGTGGCATACCTGCAATTAGTACCAAGGACACAAGTGCTACGACTATCAGGCCCCTGACTGCGGGCTTTGGCTTCCTCACCCGAACGGCCCACCTGCCCCCTTTGCTGATCATGGCGTAGCTCCGCCTGTTCACGTACCAGCGTATCCCGATATAACTGGCCGCGGTCACCACGAGCATCAGCACTGCAAGCGCGGCGGTCTTGGGGCTTATCCCCCCCGTCATCGCCTCTGCGAAACTGTTATAGATCTGGTAGCTCACAACCCTCCGCGACAGGGGGTTGGCGCGCGCCCCGACGAACCCGATGGGGGCACCCAGGTCCTCTAGGCTGAAAATGAAAGTCATGATTGCCCCCGCAGCCACGCCTGGTAGGATGAGGGGGAATGTCACTGTCCTGAAGAGCCTGAACCC
>CAYLJH010000359.1:0-1703 GCA_964383685.1 uncultured Candidatus Bathyarchaeia archaeon
GGAGAAGATCACCCCCGAGACCCACGGCAGCAACTGTACACAATGTGAGGTTTGTGAGGCACTGTGCCCACAGAGCCTTCCAATCATAAAGTTCATGGCCGAGACCTCGCGGATGTTCACGCAGCCAGAGTAAAAACGGGGCTTTTTTCGCCCCTAATCTTTTTTCAACAAGTCCCTGATCTCACGCAGGGTTATCAGCATCTCGTCGTCGAGGCCAGGGCCGCGTGGCACGGGTTTCTCATGTCCATCTGGTTCGGTGGTCGTCACGTATGGCGTCCTGAATTTTCTCAACTCCCTGAGAATAAAGTCCCTGACCTCCTCGTGGAAGATGATTCCCTCCAGCTTCTCCTCTGGCCCCTGCTGGTTTGCCCCTGAATACCCTGCGGTCTCGATGCTCACGTTGCCTAGCCCGAAGAGCCTGTCGAATGGGCCTATCTTGCTGGCTATGTTGGTGATGGTCCTGAACGGCACGTGTTTTCGGGTTACTGTGAGTATGCCTTTCTTGACATATATCTCTGGCATCGTCTCCCCTGACTCGCTGATGACACTGTATTCAATGCTGTTGACATAGATGGGGGTCAATGCGAGGGAGGGGATGAGCCATAACAGGTTTCCATAGATCAACCAAGTGCTCATAATGGGCATCCATGCATCCATGGTGGCAAGTGCACGTCCGAACTCAGATGGGTCGAGGACGTAGAAACCCCGTATAAGGATATACGAGGAAAGTATCGTCCCCAGCCATATGGTCAACGCAATCGCTATGTTCTTCACCCAGAGCTTGTGCAAGTACGCCCTGTCCGGCTTGAATATCTTCCCGCTCACCACTTTCTGGATTGGGGGCTTGATTACCTTTGTCTCTATTCCTTTACTCAATCTGTTTTCCTCCTGTAACGTGGAATCTCCTTTGCCGCTAACCTGTTGAAGACGATGATGCTCAGCTCAGTCATTGGGAGTGCTTGCTCCTCTGGCCGCAAAGCCAGGTTGTACTCGTGGACGATGGTGTCCAGTGTCTCCCTGCACTCTCCCTCGCTGGGGCACTCGTGGCAGAGCTTGCCCCCGTAGCTGTCGTGCTTGTACCAGACCAGAATCCCCTGCTTCTCGGTGTACACTATGTAGACCTGTGTGTTCGCCTGGAAATCGAACCCTATGAGGATTCCCTTGTAGTCCTGGATGCTCGTTATGTCCAGCCTGTGGCTCTTGGCGTGTTCTTCGAGGGTCTTCCTGATCTTTCCTCTGGCCCTGTTGAGGACCCTGGACGTGTACGCGGGTGTCCATTTCTCGTCCGTGTTGTTTTCGGCTATCTCGCTTGTGCTGTACCCTTGGTGGAACTGTGTCCAAACCGTCGATTCATGTTTTGATAGCAGACCCATTTTTGATTCCTCTTGATGCGCTATTAATACATCTTTACATTTTAATGGTAAACATTTACATATAAATGTAGTGATTTGCTATCTGGTATAATTTAATAAATAAAAAGGTTAGCTGATTATCTTTCCACGAGAAAATTATTAGAATGATAAATCCCAGGGGAGCGAACATCTCCTTCCCCTTTTTTAAGACGCCACCCGCGCCCCTGGAACGGGTTGATAAAGTACTTTGATATAAAAGGCTTTGAGGACGGGGAATAGGGCTCCCTATGATGGACTTTAGATCAATTAGGCTATCTTCTTCGGCCGCCTCGTGAAAACGCTCGTATCGTA
>CAYLJH010000360.1:0-1689 GCA_964383685.1 uncultured Candidatus Bathyarchaeia archaeon
TGGCCTGCCACTCACCGTTGGCCGAGATAATGACTACGATTTTTGGGTTCAAGGCTCGATAGAGGGGGATTCATCGAATAAAAGGGTTCACGGGGAGACCCGCTTGTGGAAGCAGGTGCGCTCACCCAGGTGGCACGCGTGCCCGCTCTGGTTGACCAGGAAGACAAGGCTGTCGCTGTCGCAGTCCGTGAGTATCTCGACGATCCTCTGGACGTTGCCGCTTGTGACTCCCTTCCTCATGACCTTTCCGTGGCTCCTCCGGAAGTAGTGGGCCCAGCCCGTCTCCAGGGTGAGCCTCAGCGCCTCCCTGTCCGTGTAGGCCAGCGTGAGAACTTCCTTTGTCGTTGCCTCTTGGGTGATGACGGGTATGTAACCGCTCATCTTGTCCCAGTCAAGCTCGTCCGGTTTCACTTGTATCATATTCTCATGTTCACCCCCAGTTCGGCCAGGTATCTCTTGACCACGGGAATAGGGTAGCTCTCGTAGTGGAACACCGATGCGGCCAGCGCGGCGTCGGCCTTGCCCTCCTTGAAGGCTTCAAGGAAGTGCTTGGGCTCTCCGGCTCCGCCGCTCGCCACCAGGGGCACGTTCACCCTCTCGGATATGGCCCTGTTGAGGACGTTGTCGAACCCGGTCTTGGTGCCATCGCGGTCCATACTGGTCACGAGGAGTTCCCCAGCTCCCAGTGATGCCGCTCTCTCGGCCCACTGAATGGCGTCTATGTCCACGGGCTTCCTACCGCCGTATGTGTGGACCTGGAACCAGCAGGGGCCCTCAGGCGTATCAACAACTGTTCGTCCCTCCTCGATGACATAGTTCCTCCGCACATCGATGGCGACGACGATGCACTGGGCACCGAAGACATCGGCCATCTCGGTGATCATCCCTGGGTTCTCGATGGCCGCTGTGTTGAAAGCTGTCTTATCGGCCCCGCTGCGCAGGATCGTCCTCACGTCATTGACGGTCCTGATGCCGCCCCCGACTGTGAACGGTATATCGATCTCGGTGGCAACCGCCCTGACCAGGTCCTTCAACGTGTCCCGTTTCTCGTGGCTCGCCGTGATATCAAGGAACACCAGCTCGTCCGCGCCTTCCTCGTTGTAGCGCCTCGCCAGCTCCACGGGATCCCCCGCGTCCCTCAGTGAAACGAAGTTGGTCCCCTTGACCACCCTGCCGTTCCTCACGTCAAGGCATGGGACTATGCGCTTGGCTAACATTCCACCGCCTCCTTGATGGCGTTCAACGCATCCGTCACCGTGAACCGCCCCTCGTAGAGGGCCTTGCCCACCACAACCGCATCGACGCCTATACCGGTAAGGCGGGTGAGGTCAGACAGGCAGCTGACGCCCCCAGATGCGATGATGTTGCCTCTGGACGCGATCCTCCCCAATGTCTCAACATCGGGCCCCGTGAACATGCCGTCGGTGTCAACGTTGGTGACTAGGAACCACTTGAACCCTGATTCCCTGTACCTGGCAAGCACATCATCAATCCTCTCCTCAGTGGTCTCCTGCCACCCCTGGATGGCGATGAAACCGTTTCTGTGGTCCAGGGCGATGACCACCCTGTCGGGCCCGTAGGACTCTATCAGCCTCACGGTCTCCTCGGGCTTCTTTATGACCATTGATCCCAGGATCACCCTATCGATCCCCTGGTCGAGGAGACTTGCCGCCTTCTCGTAGGAGCGTA
>CAYLJH010000361.1:0-1683 GCA_964383685.1 uncultured Candidatus Bathyarchaeia archaeon
GGTCGCTAAGGTTCGTAAAGTACCTCCTGTTCGTGACCCTGAGAACTCCTCTCTCAAGGTCTTCTGCCTCGACGTGAACGGGTTGCCCCACCTTCTTGATCTCGTACATGCTGGGCTTGACCCCCCTGTCTGGGAAGACCATGCCGTTCAAACAGAAACTGCCCGCAGTCCTGGGGTCGCCCCACTCTCCCCCGTACGCGTAGTATGGCGTACCGTCCTTCGTGTGCCTGAGCAGTCCCTGGTCCATCCAGTCCCAGATGAAGCCGCCGCACAGCCGCCTCTTCTCCCTGAACAGGTCCCAGTACTCCTTGAAGCTGCCGGGGCTGTTGCCCATGGCGTGGGCGTACTCGCATGCTATCAGCGGCCTGTCCTCGCCCTCGAAATCAGCCATATAGGGTAATGGAGGCCAGTGGTGCTCGCCCCTCCTCGTCCGTGTGTCGTCGTCAACGGCGGGGTACATGACGCTGAGGACATCAACGTACCCGTCCATCCTGTTCCAGTGGTCAATTACCCCCTCGTAGTGAACGGGCCTGGTGGGGTCCCTGTGGTGTATCCACCCGGCGCACGCCTCAAAGTTTGGCCCGTTCCCCGCCTCGTTCCCGAGGCTCCACATGATGATGCAGGCGTGGTTCTTTGCCCTCTCCACCATCCTGACCACCCTGTCAATCATGGCGGGTAGCCACTCTGGGTTTCTGGCGGGCTCCTGTCGCGGCATGATTTCCCGTATCTTTGCGATGCCGTCTGCCTCGATGTTTGCCTCGTCAACGACGTATAGGCCATATTCATCGCATAACCTGTACCACTCGGGGCTGTTGGGGTAGTGGCTGTTCCTGACCGCGTTAAAGTTGAATTTCTTGAAGAGCAGAATGTCCTCGATCATGGACTCTTTTGTTATGGTCTTCCCCGTCACGGGGTCGTGCTCGTGCCTGTTGACGCCGTTGATGAGCACCGGTTGCCCGTTGACGAGAATCTGGCCGTCAACTATATCCACCTGCCTGAACCCGATCATGTGGCTCACGGATTGAACCTCTTTGCCTTCCTTCTTGAGCGTGAGTGTCAGCGTGTACAGGTTTGGTGTCTCGTGGTTCCAGTGCCTCGGGTTCGACACCGGGACGTTAAACTCGATTATAGACTCCCTCATCCACCACTCGACGGCAGCCCCCTCGGTCTTTACCACCTCCTCGCCGTCCAGCAGGGTCAGCTCGACGCTGTAACCCCCCGCTTCCTTACTGTGGAGTGATTCCAGGCTCACCGTCACCATCAACTCGGCGTCCTCGTACCCCTCATCGAACTTGGTTCGACTGTAATAGTCCCTAATACTGACGCCCGGAGCCGAGTACAGGTACACGCCACGGTGAATCCCCGACATCTGCCACATGTCCTGGTCCTCAAGGTAGGTGCCGTCACTCCACCTCAATACCTGGACGATCATCTCATTCTCGCCCTCCCTGAGGTGCTCGGTGATGTTGAACTCGGCCTCCGTCCTGCTGCCCTGGCTATAACCGACTTGCGTTCCGTTGATTGTGAGGTAGAACGCTGAACAGACGCCATCGAACACTATGTAGACTTTCCTGCCCTCCCAATCGGGGGGCACACTGAACACCTTGCGGTAGGTGCCAACATGGTTGTCCTCAACCGGGACCCGTGGGGGGGCGGGGACGAAGGGGTAGCCCTCTCCAACGT
>CAYLJH010000362.1:0-1683 GCA_964383685.1 uncultured Candidatus Bathyarchaeia archaeon
GGTACTGGTTGGTTGTTGGGTAATTAAGTGATAACAGTGGGCCGTAAATTCTGGAAAAAAAATAATTCCGGTGGGCCTGCATCAGGTAACATGACATAAGGGAAAAAAGTGAATGGTTGCGGGGATGCAACAGGCCGCGAATAGTAGGTAACCTACTATAACGGAAAAAAATATTTTTGGGGCTTCCTGTGTCAAGTGGCGTGTAGTAAGTGAAAAAAACGGTGTCGAAGGGTTAGCCCCGAGCTAGTTAAGGTAGCCAAATAAACTCCCGCTATTACGGCTATAGTGGTTATAATGACCACAATCATTGTCAAGGAAGACGTGAAAAGGGAGCTTCTAAGGTACGCTGCTGAACTCCAGTTAAAACTGGGACACAGTGTTGATTATAACGAGGCTATCAAGCATCTTTTGATGGAGAGGCGGAAGCATCCTGCGCTTCTAGAGGAGGCAACCAAGCCAATACCCGGGGCAGAGGACGCGATAAAAGAGCTTATGGAAGAGAGGAGACGGGATGACCCTGATCTCACGGGATAACCTCTCAAGGTTACACCCTTTTTTCGGTGGATACTCAGTAAACAAGTTTGGTGGATCACATTTCGACCGGACCGGTACCTACAGGTTGTTACTTGATAACTTTTTTTTATCCGGGTGGCAGGGGGTGGGGGATACTGGGAGGAAATGCCGGCCAGTGGCCCCCCGTGAACGGTTACCGCGTATATCGCGAAAGAATATTGGTACTGTTCGGCGGGTCTACCGTTTATTAACCCCGGCGCCGGCTTTGTGGGCATGAGCGAGGAACGTGTCATGGCGCTTAGCGCCGAGATGGCGGGTAAGCAGGTGAGGCAGGCGGTTGTCAAGAGGGACAAGGGCAGCATGGCGGAGATTGTGGGGCTTGACTCGGAGATCATGGGCCTGAAGCGTGAGATCAACGCGGAGCTGAGGGCCATCAGCGAGGAGCAGGTCCACGAGATCGATGTGGAGACCGATGACACCCGTAGGAACAGGTAGGGGTCAACCGTTTAGCCCGGATACTGGTTGCTGGGGAGACAGGACGGGTTCAGACTAGCTGTTAATACCGCGTCTGCACACTGGGACATTATGGAGATCTGGCCCTGGGTGGCGACCTTTGTGGTGATATTTGTCGTGGTAGTCCTGCCTTTCCTCAAGAAGACGCCGGACGGCAGCCCCCGTAAGAAGGACGTGGTCTTCCAGGTGTCGGGGCTTCTGCTACTGATAGCGATACTTGTGGTTTCAGCGTGGCCCCTCTACCCAGGCGGATTTGTTCGGTCCCCCATGAACATCGTTGGGGCGGTATTGTTCGCGGCCGGGCTGGTGATAACCGTGAGCGCCCAGGTGACCATTGACAGGAACTACTCGTGGACCCTTGAGATCAGGGAGGGGCACACCCTGGTGGTGGGCGGGCTGTACAGGTACGTGAGGCACCCCATCTACCTGGGCACGTTCATCAGGCTCGTCTCCATCCCGGTCTTCACGTCGAGCCTGCCCGGGTTCGTCCTTGCCCTGCTGTCGATCCCCGTGTTGGACTACAGGATAGGGATCGAGGAGGGGATGCTGGTGGAGGAGTTCGGCGAGGAGTACGAGCGGTACAGGGAGCGCACCTGGAGGCTCTTCCCCTACATCTACTAGGCGGGGGAGGCCCTCGGGATAGAGGTATAGGGTCAG
>CAYLJH010000363.1:0-1681 GCA_964383685.1 uncultured Candidatus Bathyarchaeia archaeon
AATAACTGAAAAACTGATTACTGCTTATTTAGAGTGTTTAGTATGGTGGACGAGGGGGGAATTGAACCCCCGACCTCTTGGTTGCGAACCAAGCATTCTACCCCTGAACCACTCGCCCGGCTAAACATGAAACCATGGAGGGAGATAAAAAGATACTCCTAGACCTTTACGTCCTTGAACCGGTAATCAATGATCTTCTTCTCCACGACGCGCCTAAGCTTTGACAGCTCCACCTCATGGTCAGCTATCCACGCCAGGACCTCATAGAGCTGATCGATGTTCTTGTCCGAGCCATCAAACTCACGGATATTACTAAAAAGATTTTCAATGGGGCAATCAGGGTAATTGGGAACCAAATCTTTGATCTCTTGCTCGGAAATCTCCATGAAAAAAGCCGCCCTAGGGTTACTCCCTGAGGGAAATGGTCTGCTCCTCGGCGCCATCGGCCCTGAAGATCAGTACATCTATGCCGTCGCCGCTGACGGCGTCACGCGCTATGGCCGCCTTTATGGCTTTCTTGGCCAGAGCCGCCCCTGCCTCGCAGTCCATGTCCTTGATGTAATCCGCCTCAAGGACACCTATGGCGATCTGGGCACCCGAGCCAGCAGCCAGGAAATCATCGGGGATGAGGCTGCCCGCCAGGTCCAGGCTGTAAAGCTTGGGGCCGTCAGAGTCGTAGCCGCCTACAACCGTCTCCATGAGAAGGGGCATCATCCTGCGGTTGAATAGCATGTTACTGATGAGCTTGCTGAGGGCCTTTGTGGATATGGGCCTGTTCTTCTCCAGCCTGAACAGGTTCGCGTACGCAGATACCTCCCTAACCAGGGCCTGCATATCGCTCATGAGCCCTGCGAACGCCAGTCCCACGTTATCGGTGAGCTTGAAAACCTTCTTGCCCCTTGTGCTAGCCACGAGCCGTCCATAACTGACCCTTTTCTCGCTGGCGAGTACCACGCCGTCGCTACAGATTAGCCCGACGGTTGTCGCTCCCTGAATTGTCTGGTAGCCCATTTCCTCACTTCTTAGGGAGATTACGAGACGCGCGATATATACGTTCTGCCGACTCAAAAACGGTACAAACGGCTGCTTTTCCGTGGTTTCAACCACTCTACCTGGTACCCGAAGCTCTCCAGGACCTGCATAAAGTCCCTGACGCCCAGTGTCTTCATGTAGCTCCGGGCCTCGCCCAGGGTCTCGATGGACGCCAGTGCCTCCTTGATCTCATCGTACTTGGCGGGAACCAACAGGACGCCGCCCAGTTTCCTGTACTCGCCGCCCTCCTCCTTGATCTCCCTGAGGACCTTGCCGTTGGTGACCCCGAGCCGCTCCGCGACCTCGTCCAGGACCACTATCTCGCCGTACTTGAGGCCCTTCTTTCGCGCCACCAGGGGTATCTCGATGATTAGCTCCTCCTCAACGGGCTCCGTCTTCAACAGCCTCCCGTCGCCCCTTGAATCGATCTCAAAGACGCAGGTGGTCTTGTATCGTGCTGGGTACTTGATGTCGGCCCTGAGCAGCCAACCCTCGGTGCCCAGTAGCCGCGATAGAACGGCGTCGACCCTGGACGCCCTCCGTGCCAGCCTGTTCGTGGATTTTAGCCTGACCACCATCTTGGAGCCCCTGGTGGGCTCCTCCTCGCCTAGGCCAATGAACATGTTTACGAGCCCCCTGTCCTCCCCCT
>CAYLJH010000364.1:0-1666 GCA_964383685.1 uncultured Candidatus Bathyarchaeia archaeon
CATTACAAGGTCGTCCAGGGTGTCCTGTGGAATCCTCACCACCCCCGTGTTCCATGGCTCATGGGTGTATGGCTCGTAGAATGCGGCGTTGCATCCAGTCATCCCGCCGTCGATGCTCAGCTTTATCCCGCCAATCTTCAGCATATCGTTGCCGAAACCAGTCTTCAATCCGAGGTTGAGCATGCTATCAGCGGTGATGCGGGACTCGTAGACCCTGATCATGAGGTGTATCCTCATCTTCAGGTTCCCCTCCTCAAGGACCTCCTGGTACGCCCTGATCTCCTCGGGCGAGGTCACTATGTCGTGGACCGTTGTCACCCCTCTTTCAAGGCACCTCTGGACTGCGTTCCTCGCACCCCCCTTGAGATCGTCCAGTGTGTATGAGGAAATGGAGGGTATAGTAACGCCTCGTTTGATTGCGTCCTCTATGACCCCCTTTCCCCCGGGTGAGGTGAGGTTGGAGACGAGGTTCTGTGCCTTCTCCCTCAGCAGCCCCGTTGGCTCCCCTGAGTCGTCCTTGACTATGACCCCTGCAACTGGGTCAGGTGTCTCCCCGGTTATCCCTGCTATCTTCAACCCAAGCGAGTTCACGACGGTGATGTGTGCCCCTGAACGAGATGAACGCGGGGTGATCCGTGGTCGCCTTGTCCATGTCAACCCTTGATGGGTACCTTCCCTCGATGAAACGGAAATCCGCCATGGGGCTGCCGATTGCGATGACCCAGTCCCCTTTGGGTATATTCCTCGCGTGTTTCCCAATTCTCGATACAATGTCGCCTATTGATTTGATCTCGGGGTGGTAAAAGTCACGGCAGTCCAGTTTTCTCGGGTCGAGGGCCCTGGTACCGCCTTGAATCATGTGAACATGGGCGTCGGTCAAGCCGGGGAGTACGGCGCGCCCGTTCAGGTCAATAATCTCCGTATTGTCCCCAGCCAGTTCCTGAACTTCTCCTGAAGTCCCAACCTTTACGATCCTGCCGTGTTTGATTGCCACGGCTTCAGCTATCGTGTCTCTCTCATCGACCGTCACTACCTTGCCGTTCACTAGAACGATATCGGCAGCCAGTTCATCTGATACCAAAATCAGCACCCATTTAGCTAGTAACCTGAAATCTATAATAAACATCCGACAAGACTTTTCAGACCCTATCCAAGGTCTAATTCAGTCCAAACAGGGCGACTTTATTTTATATGACTATGAATGATGGATATAGGTAAATCATGACGGGGAAAACCCGCTCGATGGTTGAGTGATAAAAAATGATGATGAAAGCAGCAAGGCTATATGGACACAAGGATTTGCGGATTGAAGAAGTGGAAAAGCCCGTCGCGGCCGAGGACGAGATTGTCTACAAGGTAATGGCTTGTGGAATCTGTCCCAGCGACGTACGGGGCTGGAACAGGCAGGGAGTTCTCGAACATCCTAGAATCCCAGGTCACGAGTCAGTTGGCGAGGTCACCGAGATAGGGGACAAGGTAGAGAACCTTGAGGTCGGGGACAAGATAGTCAGGGACTGGAGGGACACCTGCGGGACCTGCTACTATTGCAGGAAGGGACTCTACAACTTCTGCCTAGAGGCGGAGACCCCAAAGAAGCGGCGGTTCTCAGGCGGCTTCTGCGAGTACAGCAAGCTCAGGGACACGGCGTACAGGAAGATGCCTGACA
>CAYLJH010000365.1:0-1665 GCA_964383685.1 uncultured Candidatus Bathyarchaeia archaeon
GGAGCCATCAAAGCTTGCAGAATTAGTAAAGACCAAGATCAGGGCCGATGAGTTCGGCGGGGGAAGCGTAACCATACCCCACAAGATCGAGATGCTAAGACTCGTTGATGAGCTGGACGAGACAGCCAAGAGGGCTGGCGCTGTGAACACGCTCCAGTGGAAGGACGGGGTGCTCACTGGGTACAACACTGACGCCACGGGCGGGGTCAGGGCACTGATTGAGTCCTACGGAGATATCAGTCGGGCAAACACAATTTTACTGGGGGCTGGAGGGGCAGCGAACGCGCTTGCCGCTCAGCTAGCGCCAAGGGTCAAGGAACTCACAATACTCAATAGGACTGAGGAGAAAGCGAGGGCGCTAGCCGAGAGAATTGGTACCAATTTTGGATCGATTATCAGCGATCAGGCGCTCATCGAGACAGCTGATATTATTGTAAACGCAACCCCAGTTGGGATGCATCCCCAGGTCGGCGTATCACCCATCGACAAGAAACACCTCCACGAGGGCCAGATGGTCTTCGATATCGTCTACAACCCGTTGAAGACACAGATCATGCTGGACGCGGAGGAGACGGGGGGCAGGTCACTGGGCGGCCTCTGGATGCTTGTCTACCAGGGGGTAGAGGCGTTCGAGATATGGACGGGGGTAAGACCCTCGGCCCAGACCATGTACGAGGCCGCGAAGAAGGCGTTGCTGGAGAGGCATTAATTGAACGTCGCTGTCTACGGGTTCATGGGGGTCGGGAAGACCACATCTGGGGCGCTACTGGCGGAATCCCTGGGATACGAGTTCATCGACATGGACGACGAGATCGAGAGGATGACTGGGAAGACCATCCCAGAGATATTCAGCGAGGACGGCGAGCTCCGGTTCAGGGAGCTTGAACGTGACCTCGTCAGGGATCTATCAAGGAAGAATGGTTACGTCATCGGATGCGGAGGAGGAGCACTTGCCGACCTCGTGAACGCCGAGGCGTTGAGAGAGTCGAGTACACTGGTATACCTGACAGCGACAGTCGATGAGATACTGGAAAGGACAGGAAAGGAACATCACAGACCGCTACTAAAGGTCGACGACCCGAGGAAGACGGTCGAGGAACTCATCAAGAAGCGGGAACCATTGTACGAGAGGTACGCCGAGATCGAGGTAGACACCACGGGCAAGACCCCTGAGGCGGTTGCTCAGGAGATCAGGAGACGGCTGCCTTGAGCGTGACGATCAGTAAAAGCAACATCTACGGCCCGGTCAATGCCCCACCGAGCAAGAGCATGACCCACCGCCACCTCATAACGGCGTCCCTCGCGGAGGGGGTGAGTGTATTGGAGAGCCCCCTTGTCTGCGATGATACTTTAGCAACGGCATCTGGGTTGAAGGCGCTGGGGATCGAGATCAAGGAAGAGGGGGATAGTTGGGTAGTGGAGGGGGGTAAGCTAACAGCCCCGTCTGGTCCCATCGATTGCAACCAGTCAGGGACAACCCTCAGGCTGCTGCTGGGCACCTTCAGCCTTCTGGGGGAGAAGATTGAAGTTACTGGAGCCCCCCAGTTAATGAAAAGGCCCAACGCCCCACTGCTGGAGGCATTAGGGCAGCTCGGCGTCAAGACATGGAGCGAAGAAGGATACCCCCCAATCAAGGTAAAGGGAAGGATGAGAGGGGGGGTCGCC
>CAYLJH010000366.1:0-1662 GCA_964383685.1 uncultured Candidatus Bathyarchaeia archaeon
AACTCGGCTCTGAGCGCATCAAACTCTGAACTGGAGGCAAGGGTCCAGGAGCTTGAGGCAATTGAGCCCACAGTGGTGATTGAGGCGGGCCCGGAAATATCACTGGATATCTCTGGCGAGGGCGTTGTCAGGAACGTGATCCTGTTGATCGGGGACGGCATGGGGGTGGGACAGCTGACGGCAGCCGAGATAGAGAACGGAAATGACTCCATGGTGATCACAAGCCTTCCCTACATGTCGCTGGTGTCCACTCACTCAAGCTCGGGCTACGTGACTGACTCGGCCGCCGCCGCCACGGCGATTGCGACGGGTTTCAAGGCCATGAACGGGGTGATATCCCTTGACGCTGACTGGGAGGAATTGAGGACGGTGGTTGAGACAGCCGAGGAACTGGGCATGTCAACGGGGCTTGTCACCAACACCAGGGTTACCCACGCGACGCCTGCGAGTTTCATGGCACATGTCAGCAGCAGGGACAACGAGGCCGAGATAGCGAGGCAGGCCCTTGATAGCGGAGTGGATGTCCTTCTGGGTGGGGGGAGCTTTTACTTCAACCGGCTGTCCCCCGAGGACGCGGGTTACCAGGTGGTTGAGTCCACTGCGGAGTTGCTGGCAGCCACCTCGGGGAAGATACTGGGGCTCTTCAATACCGGGTACATGAGCTACGAGAGCGTCAGGGACCCCGAGAAGGAGCCGAGTCTAGCCGAGATGACGGGAAAGGCAATAGAGTTACTGAGTGCCGATCCGGACGGTTTCTTCCTCATGGTAGAGGGCGGTCGAATTGACCATGCATCCCATGACAACGATTACGAAAACACGGTGAGCGAAACCCTTTCGTTCGATGCCTCGGTTCTGGAGGCACTCATTTACGCATCAGGGAGGGACGATACCCTCGTCATAGTCACGTCTGACCACGTGACCGGGGGGCTCTCCATTTTAGGGGGATACGAGTCGAGCGGCACGGTTCTTTACGAGTGGATAGATGATTACCACACTGGAAACATGGTCCCCGTGTACGCTTATGGCCCGAGGTCGGTTGAAGTAATCGGATTCAAGGACAACACTGACATCGGGGAGTTCCTTTTCTCGGTAATCGAGTGAGGGGTCCTATCCTCCCCCAGTCAATCTTTTACGCTCCCCGCTCACCTATTCCACGTTGAATATGTCGCGGTTTTTTGATTCGGGTAACGCCGACAGGATCAGGGGCAAGGTAGAAGGATACAGCTCGTGGGTCGAGGTCGACCTGGACGCAATAGGTTTCAACCTTGAGCAGGTGAGGGAGATGACGGGCTCGGAGGTCGTTCCATGCATCAAGAAGAACGCCTACGCCCATGGCATCGTGCATGTGGTCGCGTACCTGATGGAGAAGAACGTGAAACGGTTCCTCGTGGCGAAGCTCTGGGAGGCGAGGCAGATCAGGAAGGCCGGTCTGGACGCTGGGGTCATCAACCAGGACCCCCTCTACACTGATGAGCAGTTCGCCGAGGTCGTTGACTCGGAGATAACTCAGGTCATCTATCACGGGAACTCGGCGAGGAGGTTAAGCGAAGCTGCTTCATCAACCGGGAAGGAGGCGTCAATCTGGGTCAAGGTGGACACAGGGCTGGGGAGAGCGGGTGTGGTCTACAAGGAGGCGGTTGAGCTCATCGAGTACATCGCGGG
>CAYLJH010000367.1:0-1624 GCA_964383685.1 uncultured Candidatus Bathyarchaeia archaeon
GATATCATCGGTCAGGCGATGGGTGGCCTCCTCAGCATCACTGGTTGGCCCGACGGCCCGCCCACGAGGTCAGGTACAGCCATAGGTGACATTCTTAGCAGCCTCTTCTGCACCATCGGAATCCTCGCGGCCCTCAAGGTGAGGGAGCAGACGGGGATGGGCCAGCTGGTGGACGTTTCCCTCGTGGACAGCGTATTCGCGGCCCTTGAGAACATCCCCCAGATGTACTACGTCAACGGCCACGTCCCGGAGCGCATCGGCAACAGGTATGAGTTCATCTACCCATACGACACGTTCAAGACAAAGGACGGCTGGGCGGTGATTGGAATCGCCAATGACAGCCTCTGGGCCAAGTTCCTGGAGGCCACCGGGCTTGACCTTGAGGATGACGAGAGGTTCAAATCAAACCCTGACAGAGTCAAGAACCATGCCCCGCTCAAGGAGATGATCGAGGAGTGGACGGCCGGGAAGACCAAGGGCGAGGTCGTAGAGATCATGACGGAGAACGGGATACCGGGCTGCCCGATTTATGATATCAAGGAGGCGTCCGAGGACCCCCACATCCTTGGGGCAAGGGAGATGGTGCTTGACTTGGAACAGCCAGGGCTGGGCACGGTGAAGGTGCAGGGCAACCCCATCAAGATGTCCTTGACGAAACCGAGGCCAAGGGGCCCAGCTCCCAGTTTGGGGGGCAACACCTTTGAAGTTCTGAAAAGGATCCTCGGTATGACAGAGGCCCAGTTCAAAGTGTTACAGGAAAAGGGTGCGGTGTAATGTATAGATCCGAGAACCGGCAAAAGACCGAGGACATGAACCGGATCACGGCCCAGGTGGGAAACTGCGCCAACTGCGGTTTGTCGGAGACGAGGACAAAGGTGGTTCTCGGGGCTGGCTCCCTTGACGCGAAGATAGTGCTAGTGGGTGAGGCCCCTGGGAGGAAGGAGGACGAGTCGGGACTGCCGTTTGTCGGTTCGGCGGGCAAGCTGCTGGACCGCCTTCTTGCCGCCGCCGGTCTCTCGCGGGATGATATCTTCATCGGGAACATAATCAAGTGCAGGCCGCCGAAGAACCGGAGGCCAAAAAAGAGCGAGGTCGCGCAGTGCGAGGGCTACATGATGGAGCAGCTTGAGATAATCAACCCGGCTATCGTCGCGCCCATGGGGAACAGCTCGTTATCTTATTTCCAGGAACGGTTTGGGCTGGAGAAACGGGTCATCGGCGATGTACACGGGGAGGTCATGGAGATTGACGCGCCTTGGGGAAGGATCAAACTGTTCCCCCTCTACCATCCCGCGGCCGCGATTTACCGCAGGCACCTGCTGGGTGAGCTTGAGGAGGACATGAAAAAGCTCGGGGAGCTAGCCTCCCATTAGGGCTACATGCGGTCAGGCGCGTCGATGCCCAGTACGTCCAGGATGTTCCTGAGGGTGATCTTGGTGGCTTCAACAACGTTGATCCTGGCCCCCATCAATCCCTTTGTCTCGGCCTTTAACACGCTCTGGGTCGCGTAGAAGCTGTTGAACTTGTCGGCCAGCAGGTTTGCGTAGGCCGTCAGGTTGCTAGGCTGTAGTTCCTCGGCCGCCCTCTCGAAGGTCTCGGGGAACTGTGCGAGCAGGTTCACCAG
>CAYLJH010000368.1:0-1622 GCA_964383685.1 uncultured Candidatus Bathyarchaeia archaeon
TCATCACGAGGAATACGAGGAAGCCTTGGATGCGGTATACTATTTTGGCGCGGCTGTGGGAGAGGCATGGATGGTAATTCCCAGCATTCGTCAAGTTGATAACCTCGACCCGGAGGATCAGGCGAGAATAATGCTGATTGATTCAGTGGGGGAGGATTACTTCAACAAGTATTTCAAACAGTGGAAGGTGGAGATAAACGAATGGCAACCTGAGGACTGGCTTACGTCTGTGGGTTACTTCTATTACATAGAGGCCGGCGATTACACCTATCGAGCTGAGATATCAATCCACTTTGATAAGATGAATGACTTAATCGGGTCTTATGGTTTGCCGGAAAAAGGTAACATCATGCCCTTCACGGTATCCAAGGAGGAGGCCATTGAATTTGCGTTGGATGAGGTCTCAAAATCCTACGGGGAAGTTGACGCCAACATCTACTACAGGACAAAGACGTATGATGATATCCGAATTAGAAAATACGTCTGGCACGTGGTATTCTACCACACACCCCGCAGGGCTTCAAGTGGCTCATCAACGCTGGTCTATGTTGATCCTCATTCAGGAGAAATATATGGCGTCGAAGAGTCGATGTGGGCAACAGCATAACCCACGGAGAGTTGAGCCTGATTACATCGATCGGCGCAGGCTACCAAAGGATGGCGTTTGCGCCCCAGCTGAGCCCGCCGCCGTAGCCGCAGGTCACCACAAGATCGCCCTTCTTCAGCGAGCCGTCCTTTGCCGCCTCGTGGAGCGCGATGGGCACGCTTGCTCCTGAGCAGTTGGCGTATTTTGGCAGGTTCACGTACGCTTTCTCCACCGGCATCCCCAGGTTCTCCATGCTGACCCTGATCATGTTGACGTTGCTCTGGTGTGGGATAACCCAGTCAACGTCATCGAGTGTGTAACCCGTCCGCTTGACTACCTCACGCACCGCCTCAGGGAACTTCACCGTGGCGAAATCCCATACCGCCCTCCCGTCCATGTGGAAGTACTCAAGCCCCGTGCCCAGGATCTCCTTGGTCATGGGCATCTTTGTCCCACCAGCGGGAATCTGGATGACATCGGCACCCCTCCCGTCTGCCTTGAGGTAGGAGCCCAAAACGCCGCCCTCATCGGTCTTCTGAAGGAGCGCGGCACCCGCCCCGTCCCCGAAATAGATGCAGGTGGTCCTGTCCTTCCAGTTGAGAATCTTGCTGTACGTCTCGGCCCCGATGACCAGGACGTTATCCATGTAGGGGTCCAGCGCCATGCGTGCCCCGATATCCAGCGCATAAACGAAACCTGTGCAGACGCTGTTCACGTCGAAAGCCCCGGAGTTCAGGCAACCGATCTTGGCCTGCGCCCTCGCCGCGGTGCTGCTGAGCATCACATCAGGGCTGCTTGTGGCAAGGATAATCATATCAACGTCCTCAGGCTTGACCCCTGCGTCGGCCAACGCCGACTTGCCCGCCTCTGCCGCCAGGTCGCTGGTGCATACGTCTCCCTCCACGACGTGCCTGAGCTTGACGCCCGTCTTTGTCTGAATCCACTCGTCGCTGGTCTCAAGCCCCATGGTGACCAGGTCATCGTTGGTAACAATCTTGGGTGGCACGTACATGCCCGTGCCCTTTATGCCTGCCCT
>CAYLJH010000369.1:0-1609 GCA_964383685.1 uncultured Candidatus Bathyarchaeia archaeon
ACCTCTTCAAGACCGCCGACCGCTCCGGCTATCCCGGCGTTGTTGAAAATACAATCGAGCCTCCCGTGCTTCTTGATAGTGAACTCGATGCCGTTTTTGACGTCATCCTCGACGCTCACATCCATGTGAATATAGTCTGCACCCACATCTTCCGCGAGGGCCTTCCCCCGTTCGTCTTGAATATCCCCGACCACGACCTTGCAGCCCTCCGATGCAAACAACCTGACAGTCGCCTCCCCGATCCCGGACGAGCCGCCAGTGATCAGCGCCACCTTGCCCTCAAGCCTACCCATGTGTAAGAGAACGCACATGGGTTGAAACAGTTTTCCACCCAGTTTCACCGGGCTCGTTCCCGATTTCCTCCCTCAGAGTTAAAACGGGTTATGTGAACCTAGCTTCATGCGTGAGTTATTCAGGGTGATTGAGGAGCACAAGGCGTCGTTTGATTACTCCTTCATCTCCGGGAAAGGCGAGTCCGTCTCAGTGGGTAAAGAGGACCACGAGATGCCCGGTTGGTTCTGGTGCAAGAACGCGACAGGGCTTGAGGCATGGATTCCCAAGACACATGTTGATATCACCGGCGAGACCGCGGTCTTCAACCAGCCCTACAACAGCGTCGAGCACAACGCCAAACCCGGAGAAATTGTTCAATGTCTAGGCGAGTCCCTGGGCTGGGTAGAGTGTTTAAACGAAAAATGGGTATACGGGTGGATACCCGCACCGAAACTGGAAAAAGTCTAGTCCTCGGGGTGTAGCTCGACGACCATCCAAGCCTCGACGCATATCCAGCCGGGGTTGTAGCACGGGATAGCTGCCCTGGCGGGCTTGCCCTCTGGGTCACCGAATATCTCGACCAGCAAGTCAGTCATGCCGTTGAGCACCGCCGGCTGGTCCTGGAAGCCCAGCTTGCCGTTGACGAAACCAACCACCTGAAGCACCTGCTTGATCCGATCAAGGCTTCCCAGCTGAGCCTTGAGCTGTGCCAGGCAGTTAAGCCCGACCTCCCTTGCTCCAATGTATGCTTGCTCGACTGTGATTCCCTCGCCTACGGGTGCGCTTATCGTGGTATCAAACGGGCCCTGCCCGCAGCTGATCGCGATGTTTCCTGCCCACTTCGCCCCGATATAATTCCCCAGGTATTGGGGTGCCTCTGGTAACTCGATGCCGAGTTCCTTAATTCTTGCCTCTACGCTCATAGCCATTCAACGATGGCTGGGTCTAATAACTTTAACCAGTCAGAGGTGGGGGCAGTAACTGGACTCGCGCTGGACGAGCGCCGTGTATCCCTTGTCGGATAGCCTGAAGCCCTCGGGAACCTCATCCACGAGCCCGTTTGATACAAGGTCTTTCAGGTTGAGTGACACGTCGTCCCTGTCAAACTCAAGAGCGTCAGCCAGCCTGTCCGATGAATATCCGGGTGCCCGGCCCCTGTTGACGTATAGCGCCTGGAGTAGACCCATGCGCACCTCGTTTACCTCTGGGTTCACGTGTATCAGACCCATTCGGGGCAATAAATGGTTTACCGAGGGGAATCAGTGCCTCTTCCCCGCCACTTTAAACCTTTTTATGCTCCTAGCCTGAGACAGGGCTAAGTGCAGATCATGTCCTG
>CAYLJH010000370.1:0-1608 GCA_964383685.1 uncultured Candidatus Bathyarchaeia archaeon
TTGACTGGGCGGGGAACCAGTCCTTCTCCTCCTCCCAGTCCTGCATGTTTGATAGACAGTGGCGCAGCGAGTGGCCGACGCATCCATAGGACAGGTCGTTGGGCAGGTTTGACGGGTCCTCGATATCTCCCTCGAATGGGAGGTGGTACCTGTCCGCCTCCTGGCCCCTGATCCACTCCCAGGTGGTGAATCCCCTGTGGAAGTTCATTGACGGCTTGAATATGTGGGGGGTTGACGCTATCAGCGCGGTGTTGTACCCGTTGTAGCGGAATATCTCTGCCATGGTGGTCTGCTCCTCGGGTATTGGCTGCCATCCTGGGATCATCACTGTGTCCCCCTTGGCCAGGACGTAGTCCCTGCACGGGAACGTCCTCATCCCCGTGTTCATTGCCCTCCTGACTGGTATGGTTGGGAGTGCCTCAGGGTAGGCGTTGGTGAATCGCACCCCTTCCTTTGCCAGGGCGTCGATGTTTTCAGTCTTGATCCAGTCGTTTCCGTAACATCCGACATGGTCCCGCCTCAGGCTGTCCAGCATGATGAGAACTACGTTAAGCATAATGTGTCAAAATGTAGTGTTCCCGATTGTATTTGATATTTTAGGGAGAGCGCCGGTTGATGTGATACAAAAGCTCTCAATAGGAGTGGTAGATGGGTATTTCCGTCTCCAGCTTGCCATCCCTGACGCGCGCGTCATACTATGGAATATGCTCCCTGTTTTTTGGTACATCTCAGTATATGTGAAGGTGGTTCCCATTATCTGAGCCATTTACCTGAAATTAATACACTATTTACGGTAATTTTATTGGCGGTTCTTTCCGGTCTCGGATTAATTTAACCTTGGCCAAGTGTTCTGGCATGTACAATGCGGGTTGTTACTTTCCTCTGTTTAACAAATATATGGACTAGAGAAAAAGGAGGCTCGTGAGGGCTTCCACATCCTTCGATGCCTCGCCTGCCTCGATGGGCCGCCCCTCAAGGCTGGAACGGAAAATGCTCGGGTCGTACCTTATGGTCGCCGACGGCTTCAGCCCCTCCTTCCCCAGCATGTCCCTCAGGATAGGCTCCAACTCGTCTGTCATCTTGTTGATGACTATGTACAGCGGCTTTCCGATCCTCGTCGCCTCCTTATCCAGCAGTGACGCGATGGCCACGCCCTCCGCCGTCGGATCCACCACGACCACGATGGCGTCTATGCCCTCCTCCACGCCTCGGCCGAGGTGCTCCACACCAGCCTCAGTGTCAACGATGAGGTGTTCCCCTTCATCAAGCACTATCCGTTTTAGCAGCTCCTTTGACAGGAACCCATACGGGCAGGCGCAGCCCTCCCCGAACTCCTCGATCTTGCCCACCGAGGCGAAGCGTATCCCTTCCGCCGTCAGTTTGATGTAATCGTCGGGCAGTTCGCCCAGTTTTATCTTCTCATGCTCGGCGATCTGCTGTCTCAGCTGTTTCCTCCCGCCGAAGTAGTTGCCCAGGGTGTCAGGGGCATCGACGCCGAAGGTCCTCGACAACAATCTGTTGGACTCATCTGCATCCAGGACGTAAACCGTCCCCGTCTCCGCTATCTTTTTCGCGATCAGGACGCTTATCGCGGATTTTCCCGCGCCG
>CAYLJH010000371.1:0-1604 GCA_964383685.1 uncultured Candidatus Bathyarchaeia archaeon
GACGCCTGCCCTTGTCACGTTGAAGTTCCTGCCCACGATGGGGTAGAACTCCGGAACCTTGTATCCTATTGTCTTGTAATAATCGGCTATCTCCGCTATGATTTTGGTCTCAACCCGGAGGTCCGGTCTGAGCTGGAGTAGCTGGAACAGCATTCCCTCCAGCGGGGTGTTCCCTACCCTCTCGCCTATCCCCAGCAGCGTGCAGTTGTTGCCGCTCGCTCCGTAAAGCCATGCAGAGGTGGACGCCGCCACCGCTAGGTGGAAATCGTTGTGGCCGTGGTACTCCAGCCACTCGCCGGGCAGCCCGCCCTTGCCTGTGATGGCGTTCATGATCTTGGGGATACTTCTTGGCAGGGCCGCCTCCGGGTATGGGACTCCTAGACCCAGGGTATCACAGACCCTTACCTTGGTGGGCATGCCGTACTCCTCGCTCAGCCTCATGAGCCTCTGGATGAAAGGGACCACGACGTTGCTGATGTCGGCCCTGGTGCAGTCCTCGATGTGGCACCGGGGGATGATCTCCTGTTTCAGGCACTCCTCGGCTATTGACAGGTGGTTTGCGATGGTCCTCTCCCTGTCCCAGCCGAACTTGTAGAAGATGTGGTAATCGCTGAGGCTGGACAGTATCCCCGTCTCCTCGACATCCACCTTCTTTACCAGCTCAAGATCCTCCTTCTTGGCCCTGATCCATGAAGTGATCTTGGGGAACTCGTACCCCAGCTCCTGGCACCTGATGAGGGCTTCCCTGTCCCGTGCGTTATACAGGAAGAACTCGGTGAACCTGATGACGCCGTCCGGGCCGCTGAGCCTGTGCATGTAATCATAGAGCGTAACCACTTGGTCAACGGTGTACGGCTCCCTGGCCTGCTGCCCGTCCCTGAAGGTGGTGTCAGTGAGCCAAATATTCTCTGGGAGGCTCATGGGCACCGTTTCATCGGTTAGTTGCATTCTGGGGAGCGAGGTGTATGGGAAGGTCTCCTAGTACAGTTCGGGGCTGGCTTTGCGGTCCAATTGATCAATCACCTAAGGTTTCTGGCATATTCTAGCTATATGCTTAGTATTACATTGAAATGTTATCTGAGTAAATACGTTATGTATAAAAACGTCAACAATTGCTTAAAGAGCAGAAGGAGGCGTGAACAATTGACCAAAAACACTCAGAAGGGGTTCCTGGACGACGAGCTGAACAGGAAGGTCCTGAACGAGTTTCTCATTGATTCCAGGCGCTCCTTCCGTGAGATCGCACGGACTTTAGATGTCGCGCCTGGCACGATTGTTTCAAGGGTTGGTCAGGCGGAGAAGCTTGGAATCATCGAGAAGTACACCGCAAA
Source organism: uncultured Candidatus Bathyarchaeia archaeon (assembly GCA_964383685.1). GTDB lineage: Archaea > Thermoproteota > Bathyarchaeia > TCS64 > TCS64 > RBG-16-57-9. The sequence continues at coordinate 1,332 of CAYLJH010000371.1, forward strand.
GATAAACCACAAGGCCTTGGGGCTGGGGGCCACGGCCATATTCAGGGTCACGCTGGCATCAAAGGGGTTTCTGGACCCTGGACATAGCATCTACACTCACCCTGGGGTCTTCGCCGTGTACGGCGTCACGGGTGATACCGATGTCATCATCATTGGCAAGTTCGCTGACACCGAGAAACTGTACGAGTTCACGCAGTGGCTGAACGACCAGGAAGAGGGCAACGGAGCGCACACGAACGTAGTGCTCAGCACGGGGAAAGAGGATTTCAATTC
>CAYLJH010000372.1:0-1599 GCA_964383685.1 uncultured Candidatus Bathyarchaeia archaeon
CACGAGACCCTGTCCCGCCTCCTCCTCGGCCAAAGCAACAAAGTTCTCGTATAACTGGATGTAAGCGGGGTCCACATCGCTTTCGATATAGTCCTGAAGCTCTGCCTCCTTTTGACCAAGCAGGAACCTGTAGTCATCGATCGCGCTGTCAATAACGGTCATCCTGATATTGTCTCGGTCATAATCTGGACCCTCTGGTCCATCAAGCGCAATAAAAATAAGATCTATGGGTCGATGTAACGTAATTCCCTCGTTTTCAAAAATAGTTGATCCACTATCTATTTTTCCTATAGCTGATATTTTGTAATCTCCAAGAACATGTTGGAGATTTAGTGTTCTATCGCTTAGTGAAAAAACATCGGTTCTAGGAAAATCGGATTCAACTTCCCAATAATATAACTCTGAATCTTGGTCGAGATAATACGACAAAGTAAGTGACAGCTGAGCATTTGGAACATTTTGCCTTACGTTCAGTGTGAAAGTGATGATGTACTCGTCTCCTGCGAGTATCGGGGCGTTCTGAAGAAGCTCACCAGTCACCGAGTCCCACTCCAGCACGGTCTGGCCAGTGCTGTAGTTCTTCAAAGTGTACTCCTCTATCCAAGGGAGGCTCTGGGCCTGGGCAGGTATGGCTGGGACCAGAAGTACCAGCATCAATAAGACTAGTTTTAATTGCTTCAAGTTTATGCCCCGTATGTTATCAGTGGTTTCCCTTAACCATTTAAACTGTATTGCTGAGGTTTTAGATGTTCCCATAGAGCCCCGGATGAGCCCACTGGACGCGGGATGGGCAAAGTTTTGTAACCGTTGGAGTTCTTGTGAGGTATAGTTGATTATCTTGCCGAAAACGGGCAAGTGTACACGATAGCCCCAAGCTGGGGACTGATAAAGCCCTAGTCTCCCTTTTTCCTTCACGAAAACGCAACTGTTCTTATATCCCGCCGTAACTTCGAGTTGCTGTGAATATTGGGCTTTACATCAGCACAATTGTGAACGTCAGCTTGCTCGTCATCCTGTGCCTCGGTTTCACCTTCACCTACATGATGGAGAAATTCCCTAACTTTGCACACACGAGCTTCGCAAGCATAGGAACGGCAGTTACATATTACCTAGTCAGGTTCTACGGGTGGAACCCTTACTCTACCTGGCCGATGTCGATGCTGATTGGGGGCCTTGTTGGCGTGGCTTTGTACTTGATCATCGTGAAGAAGATCAAGGAGCGGGCGTTCACAGACATCACACTAACTTTCACGTTCTACATCGTCAGCCAGATAATCGTTCAATGCCTCGCCATATTCAGCTACTGGATACTGATGAGCTCAAGGTTTCAGAGCAACGGGTTCGTCCTGTTCAACTTTGATTTCAGGTGGAACGGCATACCGGGCGTCGGGATAATAGCGCCCCTGACCGTCATTTTCCTCGTAGTGTTGCTGGAAGGTTTTCTGAAATACTCAAAGCACGGCATCGCCATGAAGGCCACCGCAGAGAACGAAGACCTTGCCATGGGTCTGGGAGTCAACGTGCCCATGATGCATATCGCGTCATGGTTCATCTCAGGCTCGCTGGCGGCCCTCGCTGGCTCCATTATCCCGATGTGGC
>CAYLJH010000373.1:0-1597 GCA_964383685.1 uncultured Candidatus Bathyarchaeia archaeon
GTCGGGGATGCCGATCCTCAGTTTCTTCTTGGTCTTCTTGAGCGCGAACTCTTTGGTCTCGATACCTAGGAACCTGCGACCCAGTAGGGCCCTCATCTTGTCCTTGTCATCGGTGATGTGCTCAATGACCTTGAGCTTGTACACGATCTTCCTGCCAGCTAGCGGGTGGTTGTAGTCAACCTGGACCCTTCCAGCCCCCGCGCTCCTGACTATGGCTGACCTTCCATCAATCTCAAGCTCGGCACCAACGTATGGGTTGATTCCCTTGCTCCTGAGAACACGGTATGGAACTGTCTGTACGTCGTCTGGGTTCCTCTCACCGAAGGCGTCCAGTGGATCGATCTCGATCTCAACGTCCTCGTCGAACGCGATTCCCGGCAGCTTTGCGTCAAGTCCACGCAGCACGTAACCATCTCCAACGATGACCAGCCTTGAGCCGTATGTCCTATCCGCGTCGAAGAGACCCTCGGCCTGGGCCGTCTCCTCGATGCTTGTATCGAAAACCTCGCCGGTCTCCACTGAGCTCCCGGTCATATCGACCATGATAAAGTCACCCTTGTTCACTGCGTTCTCGTAGTGAACCTCTTCCTCCTCAGGTTCCTCCTCGGGTACCTCTTCAGGGGCCTCTTCCTCCACTGGCTCCTCAACGGGTTCCTCCTCCGGCGTCTCCGCCTCGACCTCTACTGTCTCTTCCTCTGGCTCTTCCTGATCCTCTTCAGCGAGGACTTCGGGTTTCTCTTCATCGAACATGTTGATCACTTTGAATGTAATATCCAAGTTTTCCTTGGATGCTACGAGTTTAACGAGGCAACAAACTTAAAAGGTTTCTATGAAAACGGCGAAAATTACCGGGTTTACAGGGTCTCAAGCTGTTTTCAACAGGGAAAAAGGAGAATTACTTAGGATATCTTTTCTAACTGGACCTGAACTTTGTCGAGCAGGATCTTGCGCGTGAAGGGCTTGCTGATGTAAGCGTCTGCCTTGTCCTGATCGTCCAGCATCATATCCACCCCGGTCCCAAGGGCCGAGAAGATGATTATGGGGATGGGCTTTGTCTTTGGGTTCCTTTTCAGTGTCCTGCATACGTCGAGCCCATGAATGCCAGGCATGACCGCGTCAAGCAGTATGAGGTCTATCGTTTTCTCCTCGACGATCTGCAGGGCCTTCTCGCCATCTGAGGCCGTGATCACTTCGAACCCTGAGCTTTCAAGCATGATCCGCGTCATCTCTAGAATGTCCAGCTCATCGTCGACTACAAGAACTCGTGTCAATCCCACACCTGAAATAGTACTGTGGGGATGAGTAGAAAAACCTTTACGATACAGAGATACGGATTATCTCATTTTAGCGTCATTTTTTATTACAGAACCCCCCAGAACATTATGCAATGGTCAACCGTCTGACTCGTTATGCACAAATCGCCAGGATCCTGTCAAAATACGGGTTCGGGATCGTGCTCCAGGAACTCTACCCGGAGGATAAAAGACCAGACTTCCTGAAAAAGGACCCTGGGATAGAATCAGATGACGTTTACAGGCGGATCAGGTTTGCCATAGAGGAGCTTGGCCCCACATTCGTCAAGCTGGGGCAGATACTC
>CAYLJH010000374.1:0-1588 GCA_964383685.1 uncultured Candidatus Bathyarchaeia archaeon
CCCGCCCCGTTCAAATATTAGAACACTCAACGCGGCCTGTCCCTCCAAATCTTGATGGTCTCATACCACAAGATCACGTTGGGCACAAGCCCCATGATGATTGTAGTGTACGTTTCACTGGTTGGGAGCAGGGGCGACTGGATCAAGTAGGTGACCAGCATGGTTGTCATGAGCACCGCGTAGAACAGGTAACGGGGCAGCATGATGCCGCCGAAGGTGATGAACTGGCGCAGGACCCCCACCCTGACCTCCCTCACCAGCTTGTAGTCGCCGTACTCGTTCACGATGAGGTCCAGGTCCTTGAGCTTGTTCAGGTGGTAGCTTGATACACTGGGGCTGCTGAAACCCAGCGCCCTCTGTACCTCCCTGACGCCAACCTTGGCCCCCGGCTTCTTGAGCATGTGCATGTAGACCAGGAGGGTCTTGCCCTTGAGCTCGGACTCTATGATGGCTTCTTCGCTGGACACCTGGGACCCCTTTTCTCAGATAATACTGAATCAGTCTTTAAACATGTTAAGAAGAGCCAGCGTTGCCTGGACCGCTTCCTCGGTCCTTACAGTGGCGGTGCCCTGGTTCGGCACGGTGTTGACGATGAAATCAAACGCCTCCTCCATGCGCCTGCCCTGCCTCTCCATGATCTTCCCGATGCCATGCTTGTGGGAGCCGAATACTATCAGCGTCTTGTACGCCTCGTCCCACCTGTCCTCGATGGCCTCGGAGACTTCACCAAAGTCCTCGCCCAGCTTGGACGTTGCTATGGTGAGATCCCACTCCGGGCTGTGAACCAGGTCGCTGAGCCTTCCCTTGCTCCCCCTGAGGTCGTAGCCCCAGTACTCGTCGAGCCTGAGTTTCTTTACCTGCCTTCCCCTTGGGAGTGGACCCATCTCCATGACCTGGGTCGTAATCCTTGCGCCCAGCTCCGGTGCCTTGCCCCTTATTCCGAGGGGCGCGTTGACGCCGATGTCCACCAAGTAGCCGTCATCGGTGTGCTTGATAACGACTCCATCCCTGTACTCGCCCTCCTTGATGTCGTCAAGGGCGTAGCTGGTGGTGTGGTGCGGCGTCCTCAGTGGGGGCAGCATCCCCGCGTACTTCAATTCCTCCCTGTGGTCAAAGAGGTGCTTCCTCAGGTACTGCGGCGTCTCAAGGTAACCAAGGATGTACTTCATGAGAATGCTCTCGTCCACCTTGTCCCTGTATATGATGATCTCGTCTACCCTGTATATCCCCGCAGCCCGCCCCAGCTGGCCTAGTACTATGGTCTTCTCACGGAGGTGTCCTATCTCTGACACCATGGATGATGGAACCGCTATGCTGATCTTGTTTCTTCTTCTCATTCTGAATCCCTGTGCTTTGGCCAGCTATTCCAGCCAGTTTTAACGTATCTTTCTCTGCCTTCTAGGTCCGCCTTGATCCACTCCAGGAAGCCGTTGAAGCTCCTGATGCTCGCCAGTTCCCTTTTGGTCCCCAGCCCCATCCTGACCAGGCTCTCGATGAACCTGCCCTCGGCGAAGGTCTGGGTCTCGTCCACTATCTTGACCTCGGCGCCGGGCAGTCTGCCCAGCACCTCGAAGGGACCCACGGCGTC
>CAYLJH010000375.1:0-1588 GCA_964383685.1 uncultured Candidatus Bathyarchaeia archaeon
GGGCCTACCGTCAGACATCGCCAGCATGGTGCTTTTCCTGTCCTCGGATGAGGCCGAGTGGATCACGGGCCAGGTCTTCATGGTTGACGGCGGTCTGATGTCCGGGCACTACTCATTCAGGGGAAACCGAGACAGGACATTGCTTGACGGCCATGACATGGAAGACTGACTCAGGTTTTCGTTTAATCCAACGCAGGGATGCCTTTTCTTTGCAAGAGCATGATCAGTGCAACCCCAGCCAGGACTGAGAGCATTGGGAACCCTGGGATACCACCCGCGTCATCCGTTGGCTCCTCGACGCCGTACGATGCCCAGTTGCTCCAGCCGTGGCTGATGCACTTTGCCCTGACCTCGATGAACGTGAGATCCACGTCGTCTAGCTCTACCTCCACCTCAAACACGGTCTCGGTCTGGGGCTCCAAGTCGATCTCGTAGACCTCGCCATCGACCCTCACCTCGACCGTCTCCACGTAGTGAGAGGACGACGGAGAGCTGTGCCTGATCTCCACCATTATCTTGCCCTCAACCACGTTGATCTGTAGGACAGACGGGACATCAGCCCTCACGATGGTTACGGAGATCAGTGATGCTATGAAGAAGGATACAGTGAATAATGCTAAGAACGCGTTTTTCCTCACTTTGAGTCCACATTAAACCCAGAGGATCGAGGGTAGATATATGTTTTCGACGAAAAGTAACCTCCCCGGCTTCGATTGCTGATAAAATATGCCTCCAAGACATAGGGTCTAGGTCACCGCAATGACTGATTAGTGAAATAATTGAGGGTTGATCGATTATAGCGTACATTAATTCATTTTAGTGATAAATTACCAAAAAACTCCGAAGAGCACACGCATTCATATCGTCATTTTAAAAACTTAAGGATTTAATCATACTCGACATTAAACGGTGTTTTCTATGGGAAAAATAATCAGGATAAACATGACCGACCTCAAATCAGAGGTCAAAAAAGTTCCGGATAAGTACAAGGAGATGGGGGGAAGGTGGCTCACAAGCAGCATCATCGGCGACGAGGTTGACCCAACGTGCCACCCACTGGGACCCAACAACAAACTGGTGTTCGCCCCTGGAATAGTGACAGGGACCAGCGCGCCCAGCAGCGGACGGCTCTCAGTTGGAGGAAAATCTCCCTTGACGGGAGGTATCAAGGAGTCTAACGCGGGCACGCCCTTCAGCCAGATGCTGGCGAGGCTGGGAATTAAAGCCCTTGTTTTCGAGGGGACACAAAAAGACGACAAGTTCTGGGTAGTCAAGGTGGACAAGGACGGCGTCTCCTTCGATCCCGCCGACGATTACGTGGGAAAGGGGCTGCACGAGACGTATCCCCTCGCGTTTAAAAAATACGGGGACAAGGTGGGGATCGCTGGCGTAGGCGTTGCCGGCGAGATGAGGATGACCAACGCGGGAATATGTTTCAACGACATCGACAAACGGCCAAGCAGGTACGCCGGCAGGGGCGGTCTGGGTGCAGTCATGGGGAGTAAGGGAGTAAAGTTCATCATACTGGACGACAAGGGCACCAAGCCAATCAAACCCATGGATCGTGACGTGTTCAACAAGGGGAGAA
>CAYLJH010000376.1:0-1586 GCA_964383685.1 uncultured Candidatus Bathyarchaeia archaeon
GGCCCGCGCTGTGGCTGATGCCCCTGGGGAACTTGACGGCGAAACGGAACCCATCAGGGACCTTTGATACCCAGTTCTCCACGTAGGACGTTTTCGGTATCCTGTAGAAAGTGTTGTTCACCTCCACGCTGTTGAAATGCTTGGCATACTCGGAGAGGTAGTTGCCAGATTTTACGCCGCTGAACAGGCTCCACTGTTTATAGCTCCAGCCCATCGAGCCGATATAGACTCCCATATGCTCACCTAGGCTTGGATACTGTTTAGGGTTTCTTCTTGAAGAGGAGCCACACATTCTTCTCCGCCGACTTGAACCTGACCAGCTCGTACATGCCCCTGACCCTTTGCCCAGCTAACACAAACTCTATCTTATTGCCCTCCCACCTGACGGGTACGTAGAAGCCATAGGCCCATATCGAGACCTCCCCTGCCCCGTAGTTTCCCTTGGGGATGATTCCCTTGAAGCCCCCGCACTCAAGGGGGTGATCCTATGTCTGGATGGCGAGCCTCCTGGTGCTAGGCTCCGCTGTTAGTTTGCTCATTTACCCACCCTTGATCAAGGCTGGAATTCGGCGGATCTTAACAGTTACTGGGAACAGGTTAAAACTCGGCACACGTTACAGTGCCTGTGACCGAGAAGACCCTCCACGAGCAGCTCAAGGAGTTTTACGCCATGGAGACGGGGGAAATCGAGTCGGTCCTCGGGGATTACAGGGTCGATGTCATCAGGGGCGACCTGCTGATTGAGATACAGACCAAAAGTTTCTCGTCTATAAGGAAGAAGCTCAGGAAGCTGGTTGTTGACCACAGGGTCAGGCTGGTCCACCCCGTCCCTTACATGAAGTGGGTGATCCGGCTTGACAGCGAAGGGAAACAGGTGGGCCGCCGCAAGAGCCCCAAGAGGGGGAGGGTGGAGGAGGTCTTCAGGGAGCTGGTCTATATGCCCGAGCTCCTCGCGCACCCCAACTTTGAGCTTGAGGTCGCGCTGGTGAACATGGAGGAGTTCCTCATCGACGACGGCAAGGGCAGCTGGAGGCGCAGGCGCTGGAGCATCCACGACAGGAGGATGCTGAACATCCACGAGCGCCATCTGTATCAGGCCCCAACTGATTTCATCAATCTGCTACCAAAGTCACTGCCAGAGATGTTCACGACCAGGCAGCTGGCGAAGGAATCAAAGCTCAGGATCAACCTTGCCCAGAAGATGGTCTACTGCCTCAGGAACATGGGTGTCCTGGTGCAGAAAGGAAAGAAGGGAAGGGCCAAGCTCTACTCAGTGGTGTAGCCACCTTTCCCTTATCGGGTCCGAAGAGAAAAAGTGCACATGCACCAGTGAATCTGACTGCTGCCCAGACAAGGAAGCCCAGTCAGAAAAAGAGAAGGTTAAGAGCTGCTGCTAGGCAACTTGAACCTCTCATCCCACAAGTCCCTCCAGGGCCTACTCTTTCTTTCATGCACGTTGAAGATGTTGTGATCGAATTTTCGCAGCGAGGACAGCTCTCTCCACTCAAGGGGCGTGCTCACGGTGGCCTCCCTGAGGGGGCGGAGGCTGTACGGCGCGATCATGGTCCCCCTCTCGCTGTTCTGGG
>CAYLJH010000377.1:0-1576 GCA_964383685.1 uncultured Candidatus Bathyarchaeia archaeon
TCGGGGCATGGGCGTGAATGGGCTGATATGATTGGCATACACTTGATGGTGGACGGGGAGACCGATGGCCCAGTATCCGAGGAAACCGTCGAGCGGATTCTCAAAGAGCTGCCAGCGAGGATAGACATGAACATCCTTGACGGACCATACGTGGTTAGGGGCGTCCCGGAGAACCCAGGTGTAACGGGCATCGAGGTCATCGACAAGAGCCATATCGCCATCCATACCTTCGACGAGAACAATACCATCAGCATCGATGTTTACAGCTGCAAGCCCTTCAACGCTAAAAAGGCAGTTGAGTATCTCAAAGAACACATTAAATTCATGGAAATCACTACAAGGACAATTACGAGAGAGGTTATCAAATTTTAATCCCTATTATTTGCTGTTTTGTTAAACACGCCTATATATTCATCTAAATGTGATATCGAGTTAGAAATTTCTTGTTAAATGCATAATAATATTTTATTATTCCTTTATTATTTTTTACATCCCTGTTTTGCTACGCTCTACTGATGCTGGCTGATTAAACTCAACATAAAACCCAGAAACCATAAAATAATCACATGTCCTCAATTTTCATCACGTTTTAAAACCTCTAACTCGTAATGGTGATAAAATCAGGATTCTTGATAGGTATAGCTTAAATTTCTGCTTTCTTTATTGTGGCTGAGGATTTATGGAAGGGGGGTTGGGACAGTTTGACTCTATATACAACATACTCCTCATGGTCGTTGTCATCACCCTCATTGCTAGACAGTTCAACTTCCCATCCACCATCGCCTTCATCTTCGCGGGGTTACTGGCGGCCTCCGTGCCCAGAATCCCCCTTCCGGACCTATCCCCCGAGGTATTCCTGAGCATCCTGCTACCGCCCATACTCTTCACGGAGACCCTGACCATGGATGTTGACGGGCTCATCGACGACAGCGACACAATAATGGCCTTTGCTGTAGCTGGCACTGCGCTCATGGTCACGGCAATCGCGTTGTACACCCACCTGGTCTTCAACCTCACATGGATGGAGGCACTCATACTCGGGGTCATTATCGCTCCGACCGACCCCGTCAGCATAATCACCACCTTCAAGCGACTCGGAGTCATCAAGCGTTTCCAGCTCATAGTGGCCGGCGAGAGCCTGTTCAACGACGGCTTCGCTGTCGTCATATACAGCATACTACTAGTCGTCGTCGAGGCAGGGACAATAACGGCGGGCGAGGTCCTGACCCTGACCGTCATCAAGATCTTTGGTGGCGCGATCCTGGGATATGTCGCTGGGTACATAGTCCACCTGATCTTCTGCTGGACCGAGGACCTTTACGTCGAAACTTTACTCACGTTCATCATAGCGTTCGGCGTGTTCAGGCTGGCCGAGGCGTTCCACTCCAGCGGCGTCATCGCCGTTGTGATAGCTGGCCTGATACTCAACTACAGGTGCAGGAACCACGGCGGGATAAGCGAGAAAGGTGAGGAGGCCCTTGAGATCATGTGGGAATTCGTAGGGTTCATCGCCAGCAGCTTCGCCTTCATCTTCATCGGCGTGAGCCTTGAGATCCAGCTCCTCGCTACTTATGCC
>CAYLJH010000378.1:0-1573 GCA_964383685.1 uncultured Candidatus Bathyarchaeia archaeon
CCTCATGGCCACAACGGGGTCGATGCCGATTGCCACCCATCCACTCCCCGGGCTCTCCAGTGCAATGTACAGGGTGTCCTCTGTGTTAGTCCAGCTGACCTTGACCCCCGTGTTTGACTCCGTCGTTGTGTGCGGGTACTCCTCCACCCCGACCAAGCCGTCGATCTCCGGGAGAGAGGCGGGCTCGGGCTCAGGGGTGGGCTCCGGTATCTCATCAGGCTGGGTGACGGTTATCTGGACCGTTGCCTGATCCGTGTTACCATCGGCGTCGGTTACTGTGAGAGTCGCGAAATAGACCCCTGCCTCCGTCAGCGTGAAATCCGCCTCCTCTCCGGCCGCTGACTCTGCCCCCAATTTCCATCTGTACGACTGAATCCCCGAGTCATCATGGCTGTCAGAGCCGTTCAGGGAAAAAACCTCCCCCACTTCAACGCTGATGTCAATCCCCGCATCTGCCACGGGTGGAACCGTGTCCACGGGCTCTTGTCTGTCCCTGAGAATGAGGAAGCCACCTATGACCACTATGCCGGCGATGACCGCCATGAGGAAAATGCCTGAAGAAGATTTACTCATAGTTGAGTTGTGGAAAGGGTTGCAGATAAATGAAATCTAGCTGCCCTTGGGGAGGTTGTATAGCACCCTGGCCCTGGCCCTCTCCAGCTGCCTGATGGTCCTTCCCAGATCCATCTCCTGAGACTCTCCCATCCTGGACCTAATGTAGCTGAGGCTCACGGACTGCTGGTTGGAGTTAATGGTCATCTCGGGGCTGAGGTACGTGATATGCGCCGAGCCGAAGCTGTCGGGGAACATGGTCCTGTAATTCTCCTCCCACCTCAGGTGGTCGTTAAGCGAGCTGTGGTTGCCGAACAGTAACAGGTTGAACTTGCCGTGGATCGTCTGGATAGCAATAGGGATGTTGGTGTCTATGATGATCTCGTTGAGCACCCTCTCGTCCAATTTCTTGAACTGCACAAGCATGTACGTGAGCAGGTAGTTGGGCGGGACGAAGAAATCGGGGAACCTCGAAACTGGGTTACCCAGCAGGCCGTCCTCCTTGAGAGCGGCGATCCTCTTCTCGATGGTTTTCCTGTGTAGCCCCGTCCTCTCGCATAGGAGTGTGTGATTTGTCTTCAGACCCCTGCCGTTGACCAGGCACCTGATTATATCAAGGTCTAACTCGTCCAGCTCGTAACCCCTTAAACTTAGCCCTCCTTTTTCCAGGTAATCCCTCTCGATGAGGTTGATTCCCGTGCTTGGGTTGTACTTGATCATTAGCTGGTTGCTGAAGTAAGCGGTGCTTGACTCGAACTTTGCGAACTCCTCGGCTACGCCGTAGTTGATCTTCAGGATGCTGGGCACGGCTGACATCCACAGCTGGTACGCCGTGATGTCCTCGTGGTAGGTGAACAGGATGGTGTCGTACTCGCCCTGCCTTGACCTGAAGGCGGCGAATATCTGGGGGTCCTCCCGTACCCACTTGATGACGCCCTCGTGGGCCTCCTTCCTGTCCGGTATGTCAAGGTTCACGACAGCCAGAAGCGGGTACACCTTGTAGAGGCCGTGGAACGGGTAC
>CAYLJH010000379.1:0-1563 GCA_964383685.1 uncultured Candidatus Bathyarchaeia archaeon
GATCGCCTATGCGACAAATCTGGGGAAAGACCGGGATACCAGCTACGTCAGGGACATCTACGTGGTGCCCGCAAAGGGTGGCGAGGCTCGAAAGATCACCGATGGCGTTCATTCAATCTCCGGTATCTCATGGAGCAAACATGGACTCGCGTATCTTGGACACGACTTCCACGCCCAGGGGGCGACCATCACAGACATCTGGGTAAAAGAGACTCTCAAGTCGGAGGCCGTGAACATCACGGACGGGCTCGACAGGAGTGTGGGAGGGGGGATTGGAAGCGATCTCCGCTTCTCAACCCCTGGGCCTGGAGCGGTCTGGGGTCCAAACGGCGAGCACATCTACTTCATGGCGGGGGACATCCCCCACAGCAACATCTACATGGTCAAGAGGGCGAGCCACGAGGTAGAACAGATTACAGAGGGAATCACCATTGATGGCTTCAGCTACTCCGATGACTTTGAGGTGCTGAGCTACAACGCCATGAGCGCGTTGGAGCCATGCGAGCTCTACGTGAACGATAAAAAGGTTACAAAGGCTAACGCGAGATGTCTCAAGAAATTCATATTGAGCACCCCCGAGAGGTACGAGTGGAAAAACGAGCTGGGGAATAAAATCCATGGCTGGGTGATGAAGCCACGGGGCTACGTCGAGGGCGAGAAATACCCCACAATCGTCCAGATACACGGCGGCCCCCTAGGGATTTACGGGGACGGCATCTATCAAGAGTTCCAGCTGATGGCTGCGTCGGGTTACTGTGTCATCTACACGAACCCCAGGGGGAGCGCAGGGTACGGCGAGGAGTACGGCGCAACCCTCAACGGCAGGCACGGCACGGTGGATTACGTTGATATCATGGACTTCACGAGGGACGCCGTTAAGCGGTTCCCGTTCATCGATGAGAGCAGGCTCGGCGTGACCGGGGGCAGCTACGGCGGCTACCTCACCAACTGGATCGTCACCCAGACTGACATGTTCAAGGCTGGCGTGGCCTGCAGGAGCACCTGCAACAGGTACAGCCACCACGGGTACAGTGATTTCGGTTTTAACCACGGCCCCAGCGGCAACATGGGCTACCCGTGGAGAGACGAGGACAAGCTACTGTCTCAGAGCCCAATCAGGTACGCAAAGAACGTGAAGACGCCGGTGCTGTTCATCCACAGCGAGAACGACCTCAGGTGCCCCGTCCAGCAGGCCGAGGAGTTCTTCGTCGCGTTGATGGAGCTGGGTGTGGACACCGAGCTGGTGAGGTTCCCTGACGAGAACCACGAGCTCAGCAGGAGCGGCAAGCCCAAACATAGGGAGGAGAGGTTCCGCCACATCCTGCGGTGGTTCGACAAGTACCTCAAATAACCCCCTTGCCCCAGTTAGAACCTATTCCACCATATTTATGACATATATGTCACAATCATTATATCTATCGCCCAGATTTAGTGGATTCTACTAATCGAGGAATCAACCATGAAACACGTACTATCCGACTGGGATCTGAGTCCAGAGCAGGTAATCCAGATACTGCACATCTCCGAGAAGATCAAGTCCAAGCCGTCGCTTTACAAGCACAC
>CAYLJH010000380.1:0-1538 GCA_964383685.1 uncultured Candidatus Bathyarchaeia archaeon
GTTCAACGTCCAGGGCTACAACGTCGCGGCCCAGACCGAGGAGGAAAAGATAGCAGCCGGCTTCCTCACGTACCACTCCAAACCATACCATGGAATACTCAGAAGCATGGGCTGCACAGTCATCAACTGGGACCCGATAGAGGAGAGCTTCGCGCACGCCCTCCAGAGGCAGAAGGTGAGCGGATGAAGGAGAGCCTGCTGAGGACCCTGGAGGCGCTCGTCGCCCTCACGGCAACGTACATGGCCGCAGTCACCATGGTACAGACCACGCTGTACAACAAGTTACTGGACAAGGTATCAAACTACTTCGGGCCACCCCTGGATCCGTATCTCCCCTACATCAACATCGGAATCATCATCGCCGTCCTGTTCCTGGCGTTCACGTTCTGGAGAAAGGGCGACGAGATATGGTTCGGACGCCTGTTCAGCATGAACATGCTCATGTTCTTCCCGGCAGTCCTCGATTTCAGCACGTTCAACTGGATCGGCCTCATATTCAACCTGACCCCCATCCCTGGGCTCAGTGGGATCTGGGTCTTCGGCGTGGGCCTCCTCCTCCAGGTGACGTATCTTTCACTCAGGTACACGGTGCGGTTCAGGTACACGAGGGACGAGCTTGAGGGAAGAGGGGCAAACATGGATGACATCGACGTGGTGACACGGGGCCAGGTGGGTTACCTGATGCTCCTTGTGACGCTGACGATTGTTGCAACCTCGATTGTTTACATCTCATTGCCCTTTATTACACAGTTCGCCGCGGACCCCCTGACCAACCTCCCGGTGCCCCACATGGTAGTCGGGCTGCTCGTGGTAGTCATGATAGCAGCTACGCTTGTCTATTACCTACGTAGCCAGGAAGACTAGAGGATGTCACCGGGCTCGTAGGAAGCTGCCTTTTTATGCCTCTCAAGCAGCGCCCCGCATTTATCTATCACAGCGTCGATCTGCCTGTCGGCGTTCCCGATAAAGTGCCTTTTATCCAGCAGAAGTGAGTTTAACTTTTCTTCAGTAATCCCGGCTTCCTTGAACACGGGCTCTGATGCGAGGTTGACCATCAGCCTGTTACCTGATGCCCCCTTCTCCCTCATGCCAAGTGCCTCTGCTATAGCGTGTTTCTTGATGATGCTGTGAGCCTCCTCCCGGCCGATGCCGCTCTTCACGGCTATAGCCAGCACCTCGGTGGTGGCCAGGAAAGGCAGGTAACGGTCCACCTCCTTTGATATGACGGCGGGATAAGCCCCCATCTGGTTCAGCACGTTAAGTGTGGTCTCGACTATGCCGTCGCTGGCGTAGAATGCGTCAGGTATCAGCACCCGCCTTATCGCCGAACATGAGACATCTCCCTCCTCCCACTGGTCACCGGCTAAGCGGGATGCCCCGTCGGCGTACATTTTGACTAGCTCGCTCAGGGCACAGACCCTCTCGGTGCTCCTTGTGTTCATCTTGTGGGGCATGATACTGCTGCCCACCTGACCGTCCCTGAACCCCTCGGTAACTAACTCGTATCCCGCCATGAGCCTGACCGTCTTCGCAAAGTT
>CAYLJH010000381.1:0-1528 GCA_964383685.1 uncultured Candidatus Bathyarchaeia archaeon
GACCACTCGAAACACGAAGAAACGGATCATTCTGGGATGGGGGGGGGGGAAACACACCGACCATCACGCCATGATGGAGCTGGACTTTAGGAGACGGTTCTACGTCAGCCTAGTCATCACCGGCCCGATCTTGCTACTATCACCGACCATACAGCAGTGGTTCAACTTCACTGTCCCACAATTCCCCGGTTACGACCTTGTCCTGTTCGGCCTTGCCACCATCATTGCGTTCTACGGTGGCTGGCCGTTCTTCAAGGGCGGTTACGAGACCATCAAGGAGGGCGTTCTCGGAATGATGGTGCTGGTGAGCATAGCGGTGAGCACGGGCTACCTGTTCAGTGTGGCAACCACGTTCATTCTCGTTGACACGGTGGATTTCTACTGGGAGATAAGCACCCTTGTGGTCTTCCTCCTTTTCGGGCACTGGATGGAGATGAGGATGACAAGGAGGGCCACGGGGGCCTTACAGGAGCTTGTAAAGTTGATCCCGCCCACGGCCAACCTGTTCAAGGACGGGGAGATAGAGGAGATACCCACAGCCCAGGTCAAGATCGGAGACATACTGCTGATACGCCCCGGCGACAAGGTCCCCATCGACGGCATAGTCATCGAGGGACAGTCAAGGCTCGACGAGTCCATGATCACAGGTGAGTCAAAGCCCGTGCTCAGGGAGGAGGGCGACGAGGTGATAGGCGGCACCATCAACGGCATAGGGGCCATCAAGATACGCATCGAGAAGACGGGGGAGGAGACGGCCCTGGCACAGATCATAAAGCTCATGGAGGAGGTGCAGGGCTCAAAGCCCCCGGTACAGAAGCTGGCTGACAGGGCCGCCCACTACCTCACAATCGTGGCCATCACGGTGGGGCTCGGCTCCTTCATCTACTGGAACTATTTCTCTACGGCTGGACTGGTCTTCGCCATCACCACTGCCGTGACTGTGACGGTAATAGCGTGCCCCCATGCCCTGGGCCTGGCAATCCCCACGGTGACCGCCATATCCACGACGTTGGCCGCGAAGAACGGGATCCTGGTCAAGAACGCAGACGCCCTTGAGGTGGGGGAGAACATCGACACCATCCTGTTCGACAAGACAGGTACACTGACAGCAGGCGCGTTCAATGTCACCGACGTAATAGCCGAGGGGATGAGCGAGGAAGATGTGCTCAGGTACGTGGCCTCACTTGAGAGCCTGTCAGAGCACCCAATAGGACAGGCGTTGACGGGCCACGCCAAGGACAAGGGTATAGCCCTGAGCGAGCCCAGTGGCTTCAGGGCGATAGCCGGGCATGGCGTCAAGGGCCAGGTTGAGGGGAAGACGGTTACAGCCGGGACACTTCGGCTAATGAACATGGAGAAACTGGATATCACCCCCGAGATGGTGGAGAAGGGGAACAGGCTCTACGACGAGGCGAAGACCCTCTCATACGTGGCACTGGACGACAAAGTTGTTGGCATAGTCGCCTTCGCGGACGTGCTCAAGCCAAGCTCCATCAGGGCAATAGCGGAGCTTCACAAGCTGGGCAAG
>CAYLJH010000382.1:0-1514 GCA_964383685.1 uncultured Candidatus Bathyarchaeia archaeon
TTGCGGCAGGCCCGAGATCTTCAACACCGATCAGGGCAGTCAGTTCACCAGCTTTGGCTTCACGGGTCTGGCTCAAACAGGTATTTCTTCACCTGTGTGACCTCGATTTTAGGAGTGATCCGCTCCATGGTCAGCTTCTCGGGTAGCTTCGTGGCCAATACTGTTTTTTTCTCCTGGTCAAGTTTCAGCTTGCCGAACCATAGGACCACCTCCTTTGCTTCCCCTCTGTTGGAGATGACCTCGATATCGCAGTCGTATCTGATCCTGTCCAGGTCAGTTCCCGGTGATATTTTGACGCACAGGTTGGGGCACAGTTTCAGCAACTCATCTATGAATGAAAGCGGCGGGATGTATTCCTCCGTCTTGACTGTCCTTCCGCCCTCCCCCCGTCTGCTGGGGTCGAAGAATATTACATCCAGTTCACCCAGTCTCGATTTGAACTCCTCGTCATTGACGAGCTCTGTGATGTCCCCTTGGACGACCTCGACCTTGTCCTGGAGACCGTAGACCTTGATGTTATGCCTGAATATCTCGATCATCTCAGGATCGATCTCTACCGCGACAACCGGCCACCTCAGCGCCATTGCAATCGTGTCACCCCCGATGCCTGCGCATGCATCAAGGGCTTTCCTGACGCTGCCCAGCTGTGCCCTGATCTTCCAAGTCCTGTACTCGGCAACAGCCTTCCCGGTGGCCATGGCGAGGCCGTCCCTCGTGAACTTCATCTTGGAAGCCCTTGGGAACTTGTCCCTGCCCTTTGTCCTGTAATGTACATCGTCGAGGAGTCCGTCCACGTCCTCATCACTGACCCTCTGGGCCTTGAAGTACTTGCGGCGCTTGTTGACATCCCTGATCTTGGATGCCTCTGCGATCAGGCGCTCCCTGTTGTCGTGGTTCACGCCTTACCTATCGCTCGCTTTGATTTAATGGATGGGTAGTGCCGGTTAACCAGAAAGGTTAAGAACGGACTGAGTATTGCTCTAAATACTGGGTTCGATGCATGAACGCACATTCAAGGTTGAGCCGCTTTTATGAACAAGGTAAAGAAGACTGAGTACAAACCAGCCCCTGTATGCGAGACCCTCATCAGGATGAAGGATATCTCCGAGTTAATGATCGATCTGGCTTACTCCGCTGCCCTCTTCCACAACAAGGAACTGGCAGAGGAGGTCATGGAGCTGGAGACCAAGATGGATGACCTGGTCTACCTGCTGAACATGAACCTGATGCTGGCCGCCCGTGATAAAAAGGACGCAGAGCAACTTGCTGGCGTCGCCAAGGTAGGCAGCCTCACAAACGCCATCAGTGATGCCGCGGCTGACATCGCCAGCCTTGTCCTGCATGATATCAAGGTCCACCCCGCTGTACGGGAGGTTTTCCAGCGGACAGAGGAGCACCTGACAAGAGTTGTCATTGATGAGAACTCCTTCATGGCCGGAAAATCAGTCAATGACCTTGAGCTGGCCGCCGAGGTTGGGGCTGACATCATCGCATTGAGGCGGGGCATGTTCTGG
>CAYLJH010000383.1:0-1511 GCA_964383685.1 uncultured Candidatus Bathyarchaeia archaeon
ACCCGTCGCTCCACTCGAAGTTGTCCATCATGGTCCAGTGGTAGTAGCCCAGGACGGGTACGCCGTCCTCGACTATTGCCTGGTGAAGTTTCTCGATGTGGACCTTGAGGTACCTGTTCCTCTGGTCGCCCGTCTCGTCGGCTATCCCGTTCTCGGTGATGTAGATGGGCCTCCTGTATCGCCTGTAAGCCCAGTTCACCACCTCCCTGATGCCCTCCGGGTAGACCTCCCAGCCGTAATCGGTGCAGTCGCCCTCGCATGGCATGAGTTTAAAGTTCTCAAGGGGCACGTCACCGTTATCGACGTGGCTGATGTGCCACCTGCTGTAGTAGTTGACCCCGAAGAAGTCGCACCCCTTGACGAGGTGCGGCAGTTGTTCCTCCGGCTGGATAATATAGTCAAGGTTCATGTCGTAGTCGCCGTGGATCACGGCGTTGAGACCCCACTCGTTGAAGGCGTAGTCGATGAGCTTTGATGCCTCAACGTCCTTGGTGTTGCCTTTGTCGTAGGGTGTAAAGACTTGGAGGACGGGAACTAGCCCGACCGTGCATGGGCCGAGATCAGAGAAGGATATCCTGTCCCACTTCTTGACCTGCTCGTAGGCCAACCCGTGGGCTATGGCCAGGTTCTTCATGACCTTCAGGTAGAGCCCCGCGTCGTACTTACCCGGCGGGAACTCAGAATGCGCTGAGAGGTACCCGTGCTCGCTGATGATCCTAGGCTCGTTGATGGTGTTGTAGAGGTCCACGATGTCCCCGTACTCGTGTGCGATGAACGCGACCAGCTTTGAGAACTCCACCAGGGTCCTGTTGTCCAGCCAGCCCCGTTTGTCGGTGCTCTCCACATCCGCGTGGACGGCGATGGGATCGTGGAGCCAGAGGGGGATCTGCCAGTGGAACAGCGTCAGCATGACGGTCAGGCCATGGCCCTTCGCGGACTTCAGTATCTCGCGGTACCGTTTCACCGAGCTCCTCTTTGCCCTGCCCGATAATGCCTGAATGACAGCCTCGTCAACGTTCACCGAGACGACGTTTCCATGGTCATCAAGGGTAACATCCACCTCGATATCCTCGGTGGACTCGGGGAACAACCTGCCCCAGTCGATGGACATTCGCACTGATTGGCACTTCAAATCGTCCTTTATGAGCCTGAAATCCTCGTCGTACAGCTCCCAGAAGCCCGGTCCATCCGTGGGCGTGTCCCCGCTTGTGATGCCCTTCTCGTGGATTCCTTTATCGTGGACCCATGCCCACCAGTCAGTCTTGTCGCTGGGCTCACCTCTACCCATCTCCACCTGGAACGCGGAGATGGCCGTGCCCCAGAGGAAGCCATCGGGAAACTTTTTACCAGACATTAAATCAACGTAAAATACGGTGCCCCTAGGGCATTTAACATCTCAGAGGGGCTATCTGAAGATACGGTCCCGGAGCTCGTTATGCCTTGCCTGCAACGCCTTGTACTTCTCGACGTTTTCCTTGATTGGCCTCGCCCTGCTTGACTCGTCCACCTTG